>JBAXWE010000050.1:0-6269 GCA_037128565.1 bacterium | reverse complement strand
TATCGGTCGTGATTGATGGTCGCGCGCAACCGCTCCTCTCGCCGTCACTGATCAACGTTGGCTCGGTTGGGCAGCCGCGCGACGGCGACGCGCGCGCGAGCTGGGTACTCTGGGATCGCAGCGACGATGGTTCGGCAATCGGCGCGCTCGGCACGGTGCAGTGGCGACGTGTTGCCTACGACGTTGCGCGAACGCAATCGCTCGTGCGCGCCGCTGGGCTGCCAGAATTTCTCGCCGCACGTCTCGCCGAAGGGCACTAGCCATGGCCGTGCGACGGCTACCGCCATTCGAGCGACTCGGTGCCTTCATGCATGCACATCGACGTGCAGTGATTGGCGTGTGGGTTGTGGTGCTGCTGCTCGCACTCCCATTTGCACCGCAAGCGCCAGGCGCGTTGCAGGCGGGCGGCTTCGATCTACCAACACTTGAGTCTGCACGCGCACGCGCGTTGCTTGAAGAGGAGCTTGGCGCACCACCATCGGCGCTCGTGCTGGCGATCTCTTCTGAGACTCTGGTTCCTGGAACGTTGGAGTTTGAGTCTGCGGCGGCGCGCGCCGTTG
This sequence comes from bacterium, assembly GCA_037128565.1. Taxonomy (GTDB): domain Bacteria; phylum Chloroflexota; class Limnocylindria; order Limnocylindrales; family Limnocylindraceae; genus Limnocylindrus. Next base: position 5,709 of record JBAXWE010000050.1, on the reverse strand, counting down.
CCGGTGTTGTGCAGGCGCCACACGTGGTTGCGATTCGCTCGCACCTGATCGCGCCTTCACAGGTGAGCGTTGCGGACCGCATCGTGTACGACGTGGTCTTTCTTGATCTGAAGCCCGACGACTCACCGGCCGCACTCGACGGCGTTGCTGCAGCACTCGTTTCCGTTGATGGTCTCACCGTGCAGATTGCCGGCGGTCCCGCGTTCTATGCCGACATCCAAAGTGTGTCGGAGAGCGATCTTCGACGCAGCGAGTTGATCAGCCTGCCGCTCGCAGCGATCGTGTTGTTGTTGGTGTTCGGCTCTGTCGTTGCAGCTGGTCTCCCGCTCGCTGTTGGTGGTGCTGCTGTGCTGATTGCACTTGCCGCAATTTTTGGTGTGGCGCAGGTCACGCGCATGAGCGTCTTCGTGTTAAACCTCACCACGCTGCTTGGCCTTGGTCTCGGTGTCGACTATTCGCTGCTCATGGTTTCGCGATTCCGTGAAGAGCTCGGTCGCGGCAGTGCGCGCCGTGCCGATCGTGTTGCGATTGCGGTGCAGCGCACCGTGGCCACCGCCGGTCGTGCCGTCTTCTTTAGTGGGGTAACGGTGATGCTCGGTCTCGCCGGGCTGGTGGTGTTCGACTTCGCCATCCTGCGCTCCATCGGCATCGCTGGCGCCATCACCGTGGCCCTCGCCGTGCTCGCTAGCCTCACCCTCCTCCCCGCCCTGCTGGGTGTGCTTGGGGCACGGGTTGACCGGCTGGCCGTGCGCAAGGTGACCTACGAGGAGCCGAACGAGCAGGGTCGCTGGGCTCGGCTCGCCCGCGGTGTGATGCGCCGCCCACTTGCCGTTGCCGTGCCAACCCTGGTGCTCTTGGTCGCGCTCGGCTCGCCGTGGCTCGGCGTGAAGTTCAACGCCCCCGACGGCAGCATCCTTCCTGAACGCGTGCCAAGTCGCCAGGCACTCGATGCGCTCACCAGCTCATTCGGTGAGGGTGAGTTCTCGCCGATGACCGTAGCGGTGCGCACCAACGGCGACGCAACGACGCCAGAGAACGTTGCGCTGCTTTTTACTTGGGTGCGTGCACTTGAGGCTGACCCGCGCGTGGCGCGCGTTGACTCCATCGTCTCTATCGATGAACGGCTCACGTTGGCGCAGTACCAGTTGCTCTACGACTCACCGACTGGTGCGCCGCCCGATCGCTACGTGCAGCAGCTGCTCAGCGTCACTACGAAAGGTGATCTCACCGCCGTCACGATTACGCCAGCACAGGGGCCGAACCGCCCCGATACGCGCGCGCTCGTCGCAGAGCTTCGCGCCGCAACACCGGGTGCTGTTGGCGCTGGTGCAGTCACGGCACTCACGCCACCCGCTGGGCTAACGACGCTCGTTGGTGGTGGCGCCGCAGAGATCGTTGACGTGGTCGACACCATCTCGTCGGAGTTCCCGCGCAGTGCACTGATTGTGATCCTTGCCACGCTGATCATTCTTGCAGTGCTGCTTCGGTCAATCGTTTTGCCGATCAAGGCGGTACTCATGAACACGCTCTCGATTCTTGCGAGCTTCGGTGCGCTGGTGTGGATCTTCCAAGACGGCAACCTCTCGGCGCTGCTCGGCTTCGCACCACTCGGATTCGTTGAGACAACGATCCCGGTGATCTTGTTCTGCGTGCTCTTCGGTCTCTCGATGGATTACGAAGTGTTCCTGCTCACGCGCATGCGCGAGATCTACGACCGCACTGGCGATAACGCGGCAGCGGTTGCTGGCGGATTAGAGCGCAGTGGACGCATCGTGACGAGTGCTGCGCTGATTGTGGTTGTTGTTGCTGGTTCGTTCGTGTTCGCTGAAATTGTCTTGATCAAGGCGCTCGGTGTTGGTGTGGCGATTGCGGTGGCGCTCGATGCAACGATTGTTCGCGCGCTGCTTGTTCCAGCAACAATGCGACTCCTTGGCGATAAGAACTGGTGGGCACCAAAGTGGATGGAGCGGCTGCTCGCCGGGCGCATCGCTACCGAAGCAGAGGCAGAGCGACGGTGATGCGACGCGGTGTACTTCTGTTGTTGAGCGCGGTTCTTGCTGCCGCGTGTTCTGGCCCACTCTTGGCAAACTCGCCGGCGCCAACTGGTGCACCGTATGAGAAGCCGACACCGCGGCCGAGTGCAGTGGATCCAATTGCTGTCGAGCTACCGCGCGACGACGCGGCGCACGATCGACTTACCGAGTGGTGGTATGTCACCGGTCACCTCGCAACGCTGGATGGCACGCGCGAGTTTGGCTACGAGGCGGTGATATTCCGTGCGAAGCGTGGGCAGTTCCCAGTGACATGGGCGTCGCACATTGCGATCACCGAGAAGCCGCGCGGTTCTCACACAGGTTCGTTCAGCTACGACCAACGTGTTGAGGTTGGCCCGCAGGTAAACATTGCGCCGATCATGTCGCGCGCGGTGAGTGCGGCGTTTGCCATCACGGGGGCCAATCCACTTGATCCATCGACGCTCGGACGCGATCCGTGGGTGATGCTCGTGCTTCCTGATGGCGGCATGGAGATTGGCGGCAACGGCCTGATGTTGCAGTTGGGCGCTGGCCGCGCACCAGTGCTGCACGATACCGACGGCTGGGTTGCCTTCGCCGACGCAGGCGGTTCGTACTACTACTCACGCACGCGCATGCCAACCGGAGGCACCCTAACGATCGGTGGCGAGACGCTTGCCGTGACGGGGAGTTCCTGGTTTGATCATCAGTGGGGTGACTTCATCGCCATTGGTGGCGGTGGCTGGGACTGGTTCGCACTGAATCTCAGCGATGGGAGTGACCTGATGCTCTCGTTCGTCCGCGCGAAGGATGGGAGTTACCCGCTCGTCTACGGCACCTGGGTGGCGCGCGATGGGTCGGTGCGGCACATTGATGGGGCGGGGATTGACCTGACCGCCCTCGGCACCTGGACGAGCCCGCATACGGGGGCGACCTGGCCTTCGGGCTGGCGGGTGCAGATCGCCCAGATTGGCCTCGACGTGACGGTCACCCCCGAGGTCGCCGACCAGGAGCTCAACACCCTCGAGAGCACCGGGGTCATCTACTGGGAGGGGGCAAACTTGGTCGCGGGGAGCCTTGCTGGGGTCCCGATCACTGGGCGCTCCTATGTTGAGCTCACGGGGTACGCGACCCTTCCCTAACTCTGCCGCTAGAATCGGCGCATGGAAGAGAACGACTTCAAGCCAGTCGCCCAGAAGGTCGCTCCGCGCGATCGCGGACCACGCCGCTTCGTCACCTTCGCCTACCTGGTGATTGGTGGCGTGATCGTCTATGCACTGCTCACCGGCGCTGACGGCTTTATCGCCTCGGTGAACAAGTTCCTCACCGCCACGCCGGCACCATCGGCCTCGCCAAGCGCCTCACCGTCGACCAGCGCCACCCCGTAACGACGGGCCGGCGCGCGTGAGCCACATCTTCGTCTCACCCCACCCCGACGATGCAGCCCTTTCATGTGGCGGCCTGATCGCCAACCTGCGTGAGCTCGGACAGAACGTGATCATCCTCAGCGTCTACTCCGGTCACGGCAACCTTGATCGCCTTACCTCCTACCAGCGACAGGCGCTCGGTTTTGGCGGCAAGGCGATCTGGCCCGCATCACAGGCGTTCGATAGCGGCTCCATCGCCGCCGATCACACAGTGCCTGGTGAAACGGCTGATGCACTCGCCCCATGGCAGGCCGAGCCGGCACGACTCAAGGAGACGCAGCGCGAGGCCGACGAGAGCGCCAAGGAGTTCTGGCAGCGCGCCTCCTGGTATCGCCGCGCCGACATCAGCGCCACGTCGCTGCCGGGTGGACGCACGCGCGACACCAGCAACGGACAGGGCGTGATCGATCCGGGCGCCGTTGCGGTTGCGGCCGCCGCGGGCGAAGCGATGGCGCAGCGCCGCCAAGAGGACGAGCGCTACGCACTCTTCGCTGAAGCCGCAGTTGTCTTCCTTGATCTTCCCGATGCCGTCTTCCGCGGGTACGAAGGCGACGAGCAGTTGCTGAGCACTGTGCGCGATAACGACGCGGCGCCGATTGATCTGCTCCGCAAGGAGATCGCGCGCCTTGGGCCGCAGCGCGTCTACTTCCCGCTCGGCATCGGTTCGCATGTTGACCACCAGCTCTGCCGCCGCGTTGGCGCCGCACTGCTCGGCGATGCACAGGCATGGACGATGCCTGGCATCGACTGGAGTGACAAGGTTGCCTTCTACGAAGACTTCCCGTACGCCTACTGGCAGCAGTTCGATCCGTCGGCTGGCCTGCCAGCGAACTACACCGCCGGGCTTCCCGCGGGGATTCGACTTGCGCCAGAAATTGCCGACATCACCGATGTGCTCGAGCAGAAGGTGCAGGGGATTGCGCAATACGAGTCACAGGTGCCACACCTTTTCGGTTCCGTTGAGAAGATGGCCGACGCGGTACGCACGCAGGGTGCAACGGTTGCGCTGCAGAGCGGTCGCGGTGGTGCGGTTGAGCGCTATTGGAGCGCTGTTCGAAGCTAGCGCGAACGGTTTCGCTTCAGCGTTGCAAACCACTCGATCGCGACAGCCGCCAAGGCTCCTACCGCAAAGATGATGCCGCCTGTCGGCACTGAGAGAAAGAGCATCCAGATCGCTGCACCGTAACCGCTTTCGTCAAACGGATTGCTTGACGGGTTTGCTGCGAAGTTCACCAGAAGTACCGCAAGCGGAGAGAGGGCAACCACGCCAGCAACGGCGCTCAGCACGAGCCAATAGCGCGAAGTGATGATCGCTTGGTTCGGCTTAGGCGTGTTGGTCATTTCAGTCCTCCGCTAACGCCTGTTCGATCAGGTACGTTGCTCACTGTACCACCCACAGCAAGCAGATAGATAGCCTCAATATCGCGCAACATGTCGTCGACGCAAAATTTCTCATGCACCAAATCATGTCCGGCGTTTGCGAGGCGTTCGGCAAGCGCACGATCACGGAAGAGCAACGCGATCGCCGCAGCGAGTGCCGATGGGTCGTGCGATGGAACTAGCAGACCATTCTCTCCGGAGTGAATCATCTCCGGAATCCCGCCCACGTTGCTCGCGATGACTGGGCGATTCGCTGCTAGTGCTTCAACAATGGCGAGCCCTTGCGCCTCGCGATAGCTCGGCATGACCACTACATCTGCAGCGGCAAGGATCTGCGGCACATCCTCGCGGCGCCCTAGGAAGTGCACGCTGGCGCAGCAAATTTCAGCGCGCAGGTGCGCGGCGGCGAGGCCCTCAAGGCGATCACGTTCAGACCCTTCGCCAACAACAAGAAGATGCGCCGATGTGAAGTGGTGATGCACCACGGGCCAGGCCTCGATGAGCGTTGGGTGGCCCTTCTCAGGCTCAAGGCGCCCCACCACCACGGCGAGTGGGGCGTTGGCAGGGATACCGAACTCCGCACGAATGGCCTCGCCGCCGGTCGCCTCGTCGAAGCGCTCCAGGTCGACGCCGTTATAGATGCGGCTGATTGCCGTGGTGTCGCGCCCCTCGGCGACCAGTTTGTCGACGATGGCGTCGCTCACCGCAATGAGGCGATTGATCTTGGGGGTGATGCGCTCCAGCAGCTCACGATCATCAGGGGAGCGGAAGCGGCTCGAGTGCACCGTTGAGACCATGTATGGGCGGTGCCCCGTGCGCTGCTCCACGATATCGAGCGCGGCCACCCCGACCACCTCAGCGCGGTACATGTGGGCGTGCAGCACCTGGGC
>JBAXWE010000005.1:0-47936 GCA_037128565.1 bacterium | reverse complement strand
GCGCGCATGAGATCGGCGACAAAGACGATGGCACCCTTCAGCACGCTCACAAGGATGAGCGAATCGTTGCCCGCATACGCCGCGCCAATCTCAGCGCCGAGCTCGCGCACACGCGCGTGGATGGCCGCTTCGGTAATCAGTACCGACTCGATGTCATCGTGCGGGTTCTGGCTCGCCGCCATGGTTGCTCCTCCCGACTTGGCGCCCCCGCTGGGGCGTGCCGCTCTGCGACCGAATCGTAGCATCGCAGCGTGATCAGATACTCTCAGGGGGTATGGCAGAACACGTTGGGCACAGCTACACAAAAGACCGCAAGGTCCTCCTTAATCGTCTGCGACGGCTTGAGGGACAGGTGCGCGGGATTGCGCGCATGGTTGACCGCGAGGAGTACTGCGTCGACATCCTGCAACAGACCTCCGCACTCCGCGCCGCAGTCGACGCGCTTGGCCTCCTGATCCTCGAAGACCACATTCGCGGCTGCATGAAAGATGCAGCAGAGAAGGGTGATGCTGAGAAGTCCATCGAAGAGGTGCTCGACGTCGTACGTCGCTCCATGGGCCGACCGGCGCGCGGCGCGACGCCGAAGAGTGGAGCTACGGACTGAGCCCCGACACAACGCCTCCTGAACGCGCGCCACTTCCCACTGATCCAAGAGTGCTGCCACCAACCGAACGTGAAACCCTGACCGAACTTGCGCGCCAACTTGCCGCAGCTTCACTGCCTGCACTCTCCGACGAAGAGGCCGCAGTGTTGACTGCTCACCTGCGCCTGCTTGATGCATGGAACCCAGCGATCAACTTGACGCGCGTCAGTGATCCGCTCGAGCGCGCAACGCGACACCTGCTTGATGCTCTCGTCGCAGCACCACTTGTTGAACACCTACTCTCTGACGGCCGAGGCAAGATTGCCGACCTCGGCTCTGGCGGCGGGTTCCCAGGTGTGCCGCTGGCCGCGCGATTACTCTCACGCCACGCCGACCTTTCCCTGACGTTGATTGAATCGATCGGTAAGAAGGCGCGTTTTCTTGAAGCAGTAGCCGCGGCAAGCGGGCTTGCACCGCGACTGCGTGTCACTCATGCGCGCGCGGAAGCGATGGCGCAAGGGGGCGGTGTTCGGTTTGATCTGATCACTGCGCGAGCCATCGCGCCACTCAGTGAACTCATTCGACTGGCGACACCGCTCCTTACGCCAACCGGTTCGTTGTTGGCATGGAAGCGTGCGGGAGAGGGCTGGAATGCGGAGCTGAGCACCGCCTCATCTTTCATTGGATCCAGCGCAATTGAGGTGATTCCGGTGAATGTGGCCGCGCTAGAGGGGGCGCTCCTTGTGCGCGTTACTCCGCACGAATCTGAACGGGTGCGAGCGCGGGTATAGGATTAGGGTGATAAGAAGCCTTCAGGGACCCCTGAATCGACGGGAAAGGTGCAGTGAACCGCGATGACCTCTGACCAGCAGAAGGGGAAGCCCGACTGGCACCACAACCACAATGGCGAGGAGCTCTTTGTTGAGCCACAGCCAGATCATCTCGTTGCGTCGGAGGCCGGCAGTACCGCCTCAGATCTCGGCGTCGTCGGCGAGGCGACCCACGCTGCGAAACGCGCGCTCTTGGGCCGACCCCTATCAAATGCCGAGGAGGGGGAGCAGCGCCTCAGCCGCAAGCTGGCGCTCCCGATCTTCTCGTCGGATGCTATTTCGTCGAGCGCCTATGCAAGCGAGGAGATCTTGCTCGTACTTGCCGGGGCGGGCGCCAGCTTCCTGATCTACGGCCCGTTTGTCGCGCTCGGCATCGGCCTTCTACTCGGGCTCATCGCCATCAGCTACCGCCAGGTCTGCTTCGGCTTCCCGAATGGTGGTGGCGCCTACGCCGTCGCCAAGAGCACCTTCGGCACCTGGCCAGCGCTCATCGCCGCGTCAAGCCTGATCGTTGACTACATCCTCACCGCCGCCGTCAGCACTGCGGCAGGTATCGCTGCCATAACGTCTGCGATCCCGTCGCTCGCGGGTATGCGCCTTGAGCTTGCGCTCGGCGCAATGAGCCTCCTGGTCTTCGCAAACTTGCGCGGCCTCCGCGAATCGGGCCGCATCTTCGCCCTGCCGACCTATCTCTTTATCGCCGGCGCATTCGGCGTCATCGGTGTTGGGTTGATCAAGATCATCACTGGCGATCCTGCGGTGACCTGGAGTCAGGGTGTCGTCATTCAGGCGCACGAAACTGCGACGATCTTGTTGCCGATTCTGCTGCTGAAGGCATTCGCACATGGATCGGTTGCGCTCACTGGCACCGAGGCAATCAGCAACGGTGTCTCTTCGTTCAAGAAGCCTGAGGCGAAAAATGCTGCATCAACTCTTGTGGTGATGGCCGTACTCCTTGGCACGCTCTTCGTCGGTATCTCACTTGTGGCATTCGCGTATGGAAAAGTACCGCAAGATGTTGGCGGCGAAACGCTGCTCTCACAGATTGCACGCACCTCATTTGGTAGCGGACCGCTCTATGCGCTTTTCCAAGTTGCGACAACAGGCATTCTGCTTCTCGCCGCGAACACAGGATTTAACGGTGGACCGCAGCTCGCCCGAATCTTGGCGGTGGATGGCTACTTGCCACGACAGGTTGGGCAGCGCAGCGATCGACTTGCGTATGGCGCGGGAATCATCATCATTGCACTTGCCGCAGCGCTCCTGCTTATTGGCACCGACGCAGTGGTGACGGCGCTGGTCCCCGCATATGCCATCGGCGTCTTTGTTGGATTCACGATTAGTCAGGCCGGCATGGTGCTGCACTGGCGACGCCTGCGCAACGCAGGTTGGATCGGACGAGCTGCGCTCAACGGCCTTGGGGCTGTTGTCACCGCAATTGTCTTGGTAGTGATCACCGCGGCAAAGTTCACGGACGGTGGGTATCTGGTCTTTATCTTGATTCCGCTGCTCACCATATTCATGAAGCTCGTACGCAATCGCTATAACCTGCACGAGCGTGAGCTGTCGATTAAGCCTGGGGTCGTCTTCGATGCGCCGCATCGCCCACGTCGCATTTTGGCGCCATTCGGCGAGATCAATCGCTCAACGGTTCGCGCGATTACGCTCGGCCGAATCCTTGAAGCTGAGAACGGTGAACTCACCGCTATCCGTGTGGTCTTCAGTGATGACGAAGAGCGTGAGGTTCGAACGCGTTTTGAGACGCTCTTCCCGGGCGTGCGCCTGGTCACGGTTGACTCGCCGTTCCGCGCCATTGTTGAGCCGATCTGCCACTACCTTGACGAGATCGAAGACGAAGATGCGCATCTGCCCGCAGACCAGCGACGGATCAATGTCGTAATGATTCCGGAATATGCCGGCCGACACTGGTGGGATCGCATCTTGCACAACGGCAACGGGAAGCGACTCCGCGAGACGCTACTCGGCCGTCGCAACACCGTGATCCTCGACATTCCGTACCGTCGCGACCTCGAGTAGCCGCGCTTCTGCGTCCACCGCCACCCGCCCCAGGGTGAGGCCGTCTCTCGCTGTGCCTTCTGTTTTGTGGATAACTCTCTTGACAATGGTATTGATAAGGTTGTAGCATGATCGGGTGTTGAAGAGCAGGGGCGCAGGGGTTGATCCGGCACGGCCTGTCTACGTGATCAGCGTGGCGGCCAATATCGTCTCGGCACACCCACGAACGCTGCGCATCTATGAGGAGGAGGGCCTGATCTGCCCCTCCCGAACCGGGTCAAACATCCGCCTCTTCTCTGAAAACGACCTTCGGCGCATCCTCTGGATACGCCACCTGACGCAAGAATTCGGCGTGAATCTGGCCGGGATCAAGCTCCTCTTTGAACTTGAGGAGCGACTCGGCGAACGGATCTTGGAGCGACTGTACGAAGAGGGTCAAGCGAAAGAGGCGAAGCGAACGCCGCAGGCAGCGGCAGAAGGGGGACGAGCATGAGCAAGCGAACCGAACGAGAGATCCAGGCAGACCTTGACGAGGAGCTCAACGAAGAGGAGCAGCTCGCCATCGACGAGGCTGTCGCCGCGAGCGATGACGATACCGCCGTGCCGCGTGGGCGCGGCACATTCCCCCTCGTCCCACTACGTGAGATCGTCATCTTCCCCGAGATGGTTGCTCCACTGAAGGTTGGTCGCGATAAGAGCGTTGCGGCAATTCGCGCCGCTGCTGCGGCTGGCGGCTGGATCGCCCTGGTCACCCAGCGTGAACCGGAACAAGAGGAGATCACCTCGGTCGACCAGCTGCATGCGATGGGCACACTCGCCAAGATCGCGCAGGTAGTGAACCTTCCTGACGGCACGCTCCGCGCCGTGGTGCAGGGTCAGCGTCGCTTCAAGGTGAAGTCGCTCGATGCAACTGGTGCAGCACTTATGCTGAAGGGAACCGTCGTTGAGACGCCAGAGGTCACTGGCGTTGAGGTTGAGGCGCTGATGCGCAGCGTGCAGGCGCAGGTGGAGACGTACGTCACCTCCGGCGCGCCAGTTCCGCCAGAGGCCGCTGTCGCGGCGAAGAACATCAGTGATCCAGGCCTGCTTGCCGACATGACGGCGTACACCCCCGACATGACGACCGATCAGCGTCAGGAGCTGCTTGAGACGATCGATGTGGTTGCTCGACTGAAGTACGTCGCGTCGTTCTTGTCGCGACAGATTGAGATCCTCGAGATCAAGGGTAAAATTCAATCTGACGTGCGCTCTGAGATGGATAAGAGTCAGCGCGAGTATTTCTTGCGCGAACAGCTCAAGGCGATTCAGCGTGAGCTTGGCGAAGAGGATCCGCAACAGGCGGAGACGAATGAGTTGCGCGAGAAGGTTGAAGCTTCGGGTATGCCTGAAGATATCAAGGCGCGCGCACTAAAGGAGCTCGACCGCATGAGCCGTATCCCTTCGGCATCGCCGGAGGTTGGTGTGATTCGTACGTACGTTGATTGGCTGATCTCAATGCCGTGGAATATCGCCACCGAGGATCGCATTGAGATCAAGGAGGCGGCCAAGGTGCTCGCCGACGATCACTACGGTTTGGAGAAGGTGAAGGAGCGCATCATTGAGTATCTCGCGGTGCGCAAGCTCGCCCCGCAGGTGAAGAGCCCGATCCTCTGCTTCGCCGGACCTCCAGGGGTTGGCAAGACGTCGCTCGGCAAATCGATCGCTCGAGCGATGGGCCGCAAGTTCGTGCGCATGAGCCTTGGTGGCTTGCACGACGAGGCGGAGATTCGTGGGCATCGACGCACCTACATCGGCGCACTCCCTGGTCGTATTGCGCAAGGGATCAAGCAGGCGGGCACGAAGAATCCCGTCTTCATGCTCGATGAGATCGACAAGCTCGGCGCGGACTTCCGCGGCGACCCTTCGTCGGCGCTCCTCGAAGTGCTCGACCCCGAGCAGAACTCAACCTTCCAGGACAACTACCTCGAAGTAGAGTTCGATCTTTCGCAGGTGCTCTTCGTTGCTACCGCGAATCAGCTTGACACGATCCCTGCGCCGCTCCGCGACCGCATGGAGATTATCCAGATTCCTGGCTACACCGAGGCGGAGAAGGTGCAGATCGCAAAGCGCTACATCTTGCCGAAGCAGCGTGAGAATCACGGGCTGACCGAGGCGCAGGCGATCATCCCTGATGAGACGCTGGTGCACCTCATTCGTCATTACACCCGTGAAGCGGGCGTGCGCAATGCGGAGCGAGAGATCGCCACCGTGATGCGCAAGCTGGCACGCGCCGTTGCCGAGAAGAAGGGCCGCAAGCCAGAGGTGGACATCAAGCGCCTGGCCACCTGGCTCGGGCCTGAGCGGCACGAGTACGGCGAGATGGATAACGACGATCAGATCGGCTCAGCGACGGGCCTCGTCGTTACACCAGTCGGAGGTGATGTGGTCACGGTTGAAGTTGGTGTCATGGAGGGACGTGAAGAGTTGATCCTCACTGGCCAACTCGGCGATGTGATGAAGGAGTCGGCGCGAGCCGCGCTCACCTGGATCAAGGCGCACGGCGCAGAGCTCGGGATCGCGCCAGAGCGATTCGAGAAGTCTGGCCTCCATATTCACGTGCCAGCGGGCGCCATTCCAAAGGATGGTCCCTCGGCGGGCGTGACGATGGCGACGGCAATCGTCTCGGCGCTTACCGGCATCCCGGTTCGTAAAGAGGTGGCAATGACCGGCGAGATCACGCTGCGCGGGCGCGTGCTGCCGATCGGTGGCTTGAAGAGCAAGGCGCTGGCGGCCCATGCTTCAGGTGCGCGTGTGGTGCTGATTCCGAAGAAGAATGAGAAGGACCTGCCGGAGATCCCTGAGGAGATCCGTAAGTCGCTGAAGATCATTCCGGTGGAGACGATCGGCCAGGTGCTCGAGCATGCGCTGCGCCGCAAGCCGAAGCCGCTCCCAGCGAACCACGGTACGCCGCGCCCGCCACGGATCACCGTTCGAGACCATGGCACCACGAGCCGACCAAGCTGATCGACCACGTTGATCAATCGACTCGCAGATCGTATTGAGGGGGCGCTCCGTCGCGATGCGGCGGGGCGTCTCCCCAAACTCCCCCTTCCGCTTCCAGAGGCACTCACCCCGCTGCGACTTCCGGGCCTTGAACCTGTCGACCTCAACCCAGCGCCGAGTGCCAATCCGCGCATCGCTGTGGTGACCGCGCTGCTCGTACCACCTGTAGCTCTGGGCAGCTGTAGCCCAACCGGCGGCAGCGAGAGCGTTGACCCGCATCCGTTCGACTGCCAGGTGCTGTTGATTAAGCGCGCTGAGCGCGGCCGTCACGGTGGACAGATCGCACTTCCGGGTGGCGAACTAGAGGGTGGCGAAACCCCACAAGAGACAGCAATACGTGAGCTTCATGAAGAGCTCGGTTTTCACGCCGCAGACCCAGAGCATGAGATTCGCTTTGTTGGTTCGCTTGATCCCGCCTACGTGCCGGCGAGCAACTTTCTGGTGCAGGTGCTCGTCGCCGTGGCGCCGCACACTCCACAAATCACACCCGATCCACGCGAGGTTGCCGAAACACTCGGCGCTGAGCTTGGCCTCTTCGACCCGCGCCATGAGCTCCACATAATTGATGCGGAGGAGCAGGGTCAGCTCTTGCGATACGGCGTGATTCCAGTTCCTGGCGAGCGACGGGTCTGGGGCCTAACTGCGCGCCTGCTCTGCGAGCTCGCCTCGCGTCTCGCGCAGGCCTAACGCTCTACGAGCTGCGGCGGCGCGGCCCTGGTGGCGCAGGGATCGGTGCGCTAAAGCCACTCGGCAGTGCACCCTGCTCCGCAAGTCGGCGAATCACAAAGCCGTAGTACTCATCAACCGAAGCGCCGACGCGATCCCAGGTGAACAGTTCAGAGCGTTCAACGCCAGCCGCGCTTAATCGAGCCTTTAGTTCCGGATCGTGAATGACTCGCGCGAGTGCATCAGCTAACGCATCAGCGTCCGCCGGCGGAACTAGAATGCCATCGCGCTCACGACGAACCACCGCGCGATAACCATGAATGTCTGAGCAGATCACCGGGGCACCAGCTGACATTGCTTCGAGCAAGACGATGCCGAATGATTCCCTGCCAGTAGCCGGAGAGACGAAGACGTCCGCGGTCTTGAAGAGCTGTGCCTTCTCCGTATCGCTCACTCGACCAAGAAATTCAACATCATCAAGTTGTCGCGTCAACACATACCGACGCGCTTCGCGTTCACCAGGGCCAGTGCCGACAATGAGTAACCGCACGCGTTCGCCGTCCACTTGCATTTTGCGTACGGCGCGCAAGAGATGGATAAGTCCCTTACGTGGCTCCATTCTGCCGACAAAGAGAATGTTAGGGATGCCGTCGCGATATCGAGCAATCGGCACCGCACTTTGATAACGACTTGGCTCAACGCCATTCGGCACAATCTTGTATTCGCTTGGGAAGTAGCGGCTAATGAAGTGCCGCGCTGCTGGACTTACAGCGATACGGCCATGCAGTCGGTGCGCGTAGTCGCCCATCACGCGCCGACCAAACTCATAGCTCAGTGAGAGCCCACCAAATGCATGGAATGTTCCGACATTGACGGACTTCGACAGTGTGAGGAGTACCAGGCTGAGGAACGGTACGAACGGCTCGTGGAAGTGCAGCACATCAAACTGCTCTCGTTCAAGGAGCTCGCGAACTTGTCGTAGGTAGGTTGGGCTTAACGTAATCGTGCCCATCGAGCCGTTAAACGGCACGCTGAATCCCTTACCGATACGAATGACGTCGCCTTCTGAAGCTTTCTGTAACCCGTGGCTGCTGGTGATGATGCGTACGTCATGACCGCGAGTGCGGAGAACGCGATAGAGACTACCGACGTGATCATTCACGCCTCCTGGCATTGGGTAGACGTACGGGGTGACGAGGCCGATCTTCATTTGTGTTTCACCGGTCGTCGATGGCTGTGGGGGTAGCCCAGGTCGCGCCCGTGTCGCTCACCGCCAAGCGTCCAGAGTGGTCGCGTTACGCCGCGCAGGTCTTGCCCGAGTCCGATGAGGTTGCGCAGCATCTGTCGGGCGAAGATCCCCGGGCTCTCCAGCATGGTGTGATCTTCGCCATGTCCTGGCGCTACCGTGCCGGCCAATATCGCACGGCGAAGCGCCTCTGGGGATCGCCCTGGGAAGGTGGTGTAGACGCGCCCGATCGCCTCGAGTACGTGGGCGTCAGAGGAGCCGACACCAGGGAGGCCCAGCTCCTTGGCCAGCCGCTGGACCCGCGCACGCGGGAACGTGCCAAAGATCGTGGGGTTAAAGGTCTCCAGGGCATCTGGGCGGCAGGCAGGGTCGCGATCGGTCGCTACGGCCCGCAAGGCCCCCGCCTGGGCACAGAGGGGGTGCGGGAAGAGCGGATGGGCGGGAATGGCGATCCCCCCCTGCTCGTGGATCTCGGCGAGGGTACGGCGGAGCGATCGGAGGGGTCGAACTCGCTCCTCAAGGAAGAGCCCAAGCACATGGCCCTGCAGCGTGGAGATCTCCTCGCCAACGATGACCTGCACGCGCAACTTGCTCTGGATCGCCATCGCTTGCGCCGCCTTTGCGGCGTCAATGCGGTCGTGATCGGTGATCGCAATCACATCGAGTCGCACCTCTTCAGCCCGCGCCAACACCTGCGCAACGCCGGCAGTACCGTCGGAGGCCATCGTGTGGATATGCAGATCGGCTCTCCCCTGCACACCACTCATTCGTTGCTTCGTTGGGCTCATGACTGTGGATCGTCCCAGATTGGATAGAAAAGCGTCCACCACTGCTCCGGAGCCTTGCTGATGAGCTCTTCAAATGCCGCAGCAACGCCAGCGAGCACCGCGCGTGTGCGCTCCATACGATCTCCCTTGAGAGGCACCTCTACTTCGCGAATGTAGCCCGTGTAGAGCCCACGATCTTCGCGGATGACAGCAGCAACGAAGAGACGCGCGCCGCTCTCTACGGCGAGGAGCCCAGCACCGATCGGAAGTCGGGCTGGTGCACCGAAGAGCGAGACGGGTACGCCTCGTCCAACAATATTTCGATCACCGACCAAGCCGACGATTCCGCCAGCCGCTAGCTCCGCGGCCATCACCGCAGCGGCACCGTGTGCAGGAATGATGCGCAGCCCAAGTCCCTCGCCGCGCACACGCAACATCCACCGTTGCAGCACCGGATTGCCGAGTTCCTCCATCGGCGCCACCGGCTTCATCCCGCTTCGATCGGCAAGGATGCTCCCAGGAAGTTCAATGGCACCAAAGTGTGCAGCGAGAAATATTGCGCCGCCGCTGCCGCGCATAAATGCAGCACGCACAGCCTCTTCGCTCTCGAGGCGAACGCGCGTTGCGATAATCTTCCGCGCATGTCGCGGCGCCCGTGCCGTTTCAATATAGAAGCGCACGTGATGCTCAAAGAGCAGCCGTACGCCGCGGTTGAGCGCTGCACGGGTTGGCGATACCCCGTCACGGTAGGTGTAGACGCGGGCAAGATTCTCTCGCGCTATCGCAGCGCGTGCGCGCAGAACTCGTGGGCCGATGTACCCCCATGCACGTGCAATCGCCACGAGTATTGATTCTGGCAGGCGAGAGATAAGTGAGAGCCCGCCGATGATCAGATAACCGAGAAGAGCGCTCACGACGCGCTCTCAGCGGAACGACGTGTTGTCTCTTTTGACATGCGGGCCGCGGTGGCGGCGAGTTCTTGCTGTTGTGCTGCGCTCGGCCAGAGTGGCTTGAAGCAGTTCCACTGCAGCGGCTCGGTGCGGATCAGGTTCTCCATCGCGGTTGCCGTCTCTTGCGTTGCGCGCAGCTGTGCGGCTGGTGATCCGTCGCCAACGCTAATAGGTGTACCGAAAAGAATTATAAATTTTCCAGGCGCTTCACGGCGTACAAAGAACGGCACGATCGGCGCGTTACCGCGCGCACTCAGCACCGCTGGGCCACTCGGAAGCGTTGTCCAGCGACCGAAGAGTTGACAGGGAATGCCGTCAGGCTTGTAACCCCAGTCGCTCAGCAAGACGATCACGCCGCCGCGCTTCATTGCGCCGAACACGTCGCGAATCGCCTTCCAGTCGATCACCTTGATCCCCCACGATGCGCGGAGACGACGTAAGAGCTCGTACATCTCTGGGAAGGCGCTATCGTCGGCAACGACGTTCACGTCGTATTTTCGCTCACCTAGTGCTGCGGCGCCGAGCTCATTGTTGCCGGCGTGAAAGCCAACAAAGATCGCTGCCTGTCCGCGCGCGCGGAATTCATCCATGAGCGTTGTCTGCGTGAGATCTACGTCAGTTACAATGTCGGCAAGAGATCGGCTCGGCAAGCGCAACAGTTCTGCGGCATAGCGCCCATAGCTTCGGTAATTGGCCAAGGCGCGCGCGCGAACGATGTTCTCGCTCCCTGGAAGTGGGTGCCCATCCGCATCGGCGACCCCGAGTACTACCGCGGCATTGCCGTCGGCGATACGGCGCTTGGCCGGCCAGAGGAGGTAGGCGAGGGGTGCCACGGCGGAGAAGAGCGCCTCGATGGGGCGCGGGGGGAGGAGCCCGATGACCGCCATAAAGAGGCGGTAGCCCGCGTAGACGCTGCGCTCCCAGGCGCGTCGGAGGAGGTAGCCAGGGGTGCGCTGTGGCGCCTGGCGACGGAGCGGCGAGGGGGTGGCTGCCCCCTGGGGCGGCTGTGGTTCGCTCATTTGGGGAGTGTAGGGGAGAGCCGCCGCCCCCTTGCGGGGTGCGACGGCTCTCTCCAGTGTGAAGGCGGGGCCGGCCGAAGCCAGCCTCGCAGCGGAACGCTTAGGCGCGAACGGAGTTCAGTGACTCGGAGGCGGGGTACCCCTCCTTGGTCACCTGGGTTCCGTCGAGGACGCGATTGTCCTCACCGCGGATGAAGGCCTCCACTGCGGCGTGAGCGACATCGTCGCGCAGCTGCACTGGTGGGCTCTTCATGAAGTACGACGACGGCGCAACGAGCGTCCCCGCCAACTTTCGGTCAAGGCCGAGCTTCGCACAGCGAATAGCGTCCGTGATGACGCCCGCGCTGTTTGGTGAATCCCAGACCTCGAGCTTCAGCTCCGCCGTGAGTGGCACGCCGCCGAAGGTTGTCCCTTCAAGGCGAATGTTTGCCCACTTGCGGTCGAGAAGCCATGGCACGAAGTCCGAAGGGCCAACATGCACCTGGTTCTCGCCGAGCTGCTCGTCGAGGATTGAGGTGACCGCATTGGTCTTGCTGATCTTCTTGCTCTCCAGTCGATCGCGCTCCAACATGTTCTGGAAGTCGGTGTTGCCACCGAAGTTCAGCTGATAGGTACGGTCGAGCTGCACGCCACGATCGGCGAAGAGTCGAGCAAGAACGCGGTGCGCAATCGTTGCGCCCACCTGGCTCTTGATGTCGTCTCCGACGATTGGAAGGCCTGCTGCGGCGAACTTCTTCTGCCACTCTGGCTCGCGACCAATGAAGACTGGGATTGCGTTCACGAACGCGCATCCGGCCTTGATCGCCTGCTCAGCGTAGTAGCGAATTCCCTCTTCGCTGCCGACCGGAAGGTAGGCAACGAGCACGTCAACCTTGCGCTCCTTGAGCACAGCGGCAACATCTACAGGCTTCTCTGGTGACTCAATCACCACATCCTTCAAATACTTGCCGATGCCGTCGAGCGTTGGTCCACGCTGAACGATCACGCCAGTCGTTGGGATCTCCTGGAAGGTCCAGGTGTTGTTCGGCTCGGCGCCGAGTGCAACGGAGAGATCCTTCCCAACCTTGGTGACGTTGACGTCGAATGCCGCAACGTAATCAAGATCGCGGACGTGATAGCCACCGAGGTCAACGTGCATCAGTCCTGGGACCTTTGCATCGTTCGCCACGTCGGCATAGAAGTAGCGGCCCTGCACCAAGCTGCTGGCGCAGTTGCCGACGCCCGCGATTGCGACGCGGATCGGATTCGTTGCCTTGATCGGCGTGGTTGGCGCCGGTCGGGCGTTCCACTGGGCGCGAGGCCCGTTCATCTCTACCATTTTCCTGTTACCCCTTTCTCTGTCGCTTACGCGACCTTTCCGCTTTGCGAGCCCACACCTGTGAGTCCGCCTTCACTAACCGCCCGTTTCACGCCAGGCGGCGAGCATTCAATGGGCGCGCTATGCGCGGCGCCTGGTGGTTGTCAACGCGGCACGAATAAACAAGATTCGCTGCAGCACGGTGACGGCTGAGAGTGCGACGATAATGAGAAGTGCGTAGAGCAGGTAGCTCGTCTCGCCAGTGAGACCGGCGGCGAGCAGACCGAGGATGAGAAGAGCTGCGCGCTCGGCGCGCTGTGCAATGCCACCATGTGCAGAGACACCGAGGCCTTCGCCACGCGCACGCACGTAGCTCACCAGTGAGCCAATGCCGAGCGCAAGCACCCCGGTGGTCACGATTTGAATGTCACCGAGAACGGCGGCGCTATAGACAATGCCGGCGTAGATGGCCGCCTCTGCCGCTCGATCAAGCGATGAGTCGAAGAATGCGCCGAATGCGGTGACGCGATTCGTTGCGCGAGCAAGTGTGCCGTCAAGGCCATCGAAGAGCGTCCCAGCGATCAAAATGCCAGCGGCTTGCGCCCAGTGGCCGGTGGCGACCCGCGCGGTCGCGATCAGCACGATCCCAAATCCGACAAGCGTGAGTGCGTCGGGTGAGAAGCCGATGCGGCCGAGCAGGAGTGCGATCGGCTCACCGATGCGCTTAAGCTTGGTGCGCTGATTCGTCGTCAACAGGCTTCCCTGCGTGACGCGCTCGCCCCTTGTGCCTTTGTTGCTCGTGCGCTTGCTGATCGTGCGCTTCGCCACGGTTACGCCTCCTCGCCGCGAACAGCATCCACGAGTGGTGTGGCGCCCGGAAGCGCATCAGCTGGGGCGATCCAGGCGGCAGGGTCGGCAATGCCGAGCGCCGAGAGCATCAGCGCGTGCCCTTCAGCGATGGTCGCGGTGCGGAGCGTGCAGATTGATTCGCGGCCAGAGCGCTCAGTGGTGACAAGGCCGGCGGCGCGAAGGCGGCGCAGATGCCACGAGACGAGCGGCTGGGAGAGGCCGGTGAACTCAATCAGCTCGGAGACGGTGGCGGGGCCAGAGGCGAGGCGGCGCACGACCTCGAGGCGGTTGGTATCACCGAGGGCACGGTGCACGCGGCGCGCCGCCTCGATGACGTCGCGCTCCCCCGCGAGGCGGGAGACGGCGGCGCCCGTGGCGGCGGGGAGTGCAGATGCGTGCTGTGCGCTCATAGAAGCGGAAGTTTATATGAATTCCCGCTGATGCGACGTGGAGGGGGCGCTGTGGGGAGTTGGATTGTTACACCCCACTAAGGGGGCGGCGCCTACTTGGCGAGGGCCCGAACAACCGCCTCGATGATCGGGGTTGGGGCCAGACCGAGCGCCACCGTGCCGATGGCTGCGAGCAGCAGGCCCGCGCGCAGCATTGGCCCCTCGGCCACCTGGATCGCGGGCTCCGCTGGGTCGCGCATAAAGAGGTAGACGATGACGCGCAGGTAGTAGAAGGCGGCGATCGCCGCGTTTAACACCGCGATCACGGCGAGGATCGTGGCCGGCCCGCCGGCCTGCACCGCAGCCAAGATGACGTACGTCTTAGCGAAGAAGCCAGCCGTCGGTGGGATGCCGGTGAGGCTCAACAGGAAGATCGTTGCGAGCAGTGCCATGCGCGGATGCTTGCGGCCGAGGCCAGCCAAGTCAGAGAGCTGCGTTGTTGCACCGGGTCGACCCTGCAGTGCCGTCAAGAAAGCGAACGCGCCGAGGTTCATGAAGGCGTATGCCGCGGTATAGAAAAGCACTCCTGCGATTCCCGCAGCCTGCCCCGCGCCCGCGGCAACAATGCCGACCATTAGGTACCCGGTGTGCGCGATTGACGAGTAGGCAAGCATTCGCTTCACGTTGCTCTGTGTGAGCGCAACGAGGTTGCCGAGCGTCATCGTTGCCGCTGCCAACACCACCATCACTGGAATCCACAGAGTGGCAAGTGGCGCGAGCGCAATCACAAACAGCTTAATCAGCAGCACAAACGCACCAACCTTCGGGCCGACCGAGAGGTAGCCGGTGATCGGTGTTGGTGAACCTTGATACGCGTCTGGAGTCCAGTAGTGAAACGGCACTGCCGCGATCTTAAATGCCGATCCAGTCGTAATCAGCGCAAGAGCAACAGCAAGCGCGGCGCTTGCGTGTCCAGATGCGAGTGCTGTGGCGATGCCGCTCAGCGACGCAGTTCCTGCGACTCCCCACAGCACGACGATGCCGAAAAGCAGGATGGCGCTTGAGAAGCTACCAAGGAGAAAGTACTTCACGGCCCCTTCCGTACTGAGTGGATCTCGCTTCGCATACCCGGCGAGGATGTATCCAGGAATCACCATGAGCTCAAGTCCAACAAAGAGCGTTACCAAATCCGTTGCGGCGCCCAGCAGAATGGCGCCAGCCAGAGCGAAGAGGAGCGTTGCCGCAAGCTCCGCTGTCGGATAACGGCGCGCGGCAAGATATGCCGGCGCAATTAGGAGCGTAATTGACACGATTGAGATACCGAGGAGACCGAGGAAGGCGACAAACGGTCCAGCGACATAACTGCCACCGAGTGCCGTAGCGGTGCTGCCCCCCTGGTTGATGAGCAGTGTTGCCGTTGTGCCAAGTGCGGCGAGCGCGACGGCGATCGGCGCGTGATTACGATTCGGCGTGATCATGTCACTGATCAGCACAGCGATCGCGCCGACGATGACGCTGATCAGAGGCGCAAGGGTTAGGAGATCGCCGCTCATTGGCCCACCGTACTAATTGCCGACATGAGGAACGTTTGCACGCTCTGTGCAAAGGAGCTGGTGAGGATGGTTGGCATGACGCCGAAGACCACGATCAGTGCTGCGAGCGGCGCTAGCGTGAGGATCTCCGTCGGCGTGACATCGGTGAGATGTGAGCCGAGCCCCTTCAGGAACGGTGAGAGTGGGCCGGTGAAGACACGCTGATACATGTAGAGCAGATATACGGCGGCAAGGATCATCACAAACGTCGATGCGCCGGCGACCATCGGGTTCGCAATGAACGCGCCGAGAAGCACCAAGAACTCACCGGCGAATCCTGACAGGCCAGGAAGTCCGACAGAGGCGAAGAGAAAGAAGCCGAAGAGTGCCGCGTAGACGGGGGTGCGCACCGCCCAGCCGCCCATCTTGGCGATCTCGCGATCGTGCGTGCGCTCGTAACCAATGCCGACGAGTAAGAAGAGCCCGCTCGTAATGAGGCCATGGTTGAGCATCTGCAAGATTGCGCCGTCAACACCCTGCTGATTAAAGGTGAAGATGCCGAGCGTGACGAAGCCCATGTGGCTCACCGAGCTGTACGCGATCAATTTCTTCAGGTCGGTCTGCACGATCGCCACGAGTGCGCCGTAGATGATGGCGATGACCGAGAGAACGATCATGAGCGGCGCGAAGAGGTGCGCGCCGTCGGGAAAGAGTGGGATCGCGAAGCGAATGAAGCCGTAGCCGCCAAGCTTCAGCAGCACGCCGGCGAGGATGACAGAGCCCGCAGTGGGCGCCTGCACGTGCGCGTCGGGGAGCCAAGTGTGGAACGGGAACATCGGCACCTTAATGGCGAAGGCGAGCGCGAATGCGGCGAATCCGAGGGTCTGCAGCGTTGGGTCGGCGATCGTGCCACGTAGGGCCAGCAGGTCGAATGCCCCTGTCCATGAGCCGGTGACGGCCTGGTGGCTGAAGGCGGTTGCCAGGATCGCTACAAGCATGAGGAGTGACCCCACGAGCGTATAGAGGACGAACTTGATCGTGGCGTAGATGCGGTCGGCACCGCCCCAGATGCCGATGATCAAGTACATCGGCACGAGCACAATCTCCCAAAAGATGTAGAAGAGGAAGAGGTCGAGCGAAAGGAAGACGCCGAGCATGCCGGTCTCAAGGATCAGGAAGCTGATGAAGTACTCCTTGACGCGCGTTTGAATTGGGCCAAAGCTTGCAAGGATGCAGATCCAGCTAAGAAGCGTCGTCAAGACAACGAGCGCACCAGAGAGACCATCAACACCGAGGTGGTAGGTAATACCAAACGATGGAATCCACGAGAGCTGCTCGCTGAAGGCGAACTCGCCGCCCTGAGCGCGAATCCCAAGCAACATGCCAAGGCTCAACACAAAGGTGATCAACGAGACGCCGAGTGCGGCGAGGCGAATCAAACTCGGTCGCGATGATGGAAGGAACGCGATGCCAAGCGCACCGAGCAATGGCGCGAAGATGATCAGTGAAAGGATAGGCACGCCGCTCATCCTGCGATCGCCAGGTACGCAGCCGCTATCGCAACAAGGCCAAAGGCGATGCCGAGTGCGTAGTTCTGCACGCGACCGGTTTGGATCTGTCGCAGCCCGCGGCCACCGCTTGAGGTGAGCGTTGCAACGCCGTTGACCGTGCCGTCAACAACACGGCGATCAAACCACCAGAGCGCATTCGCGAACGTTCGTCCGAAGCGCACGAAGACAAGATCGTTGAGGTCGTCGAAATACCAGCGGTTCCGACTGCCATCGTAGAGTGACTGCACGCGCTTCGTGACGCTGCCAAGGAGGGCGCTGCTGTCGTCGCGGAAGAGGTGCACACCGATTACGGTGCCTATTGATGCGACGGTGACGCTCGCAAGCATCAGCAGCCCGTCGATGCCGAAGAGTGTCCACGCCTCATGTTCGTGGGCGAGCAGGGCGCTCGCAGGGTGGAAGATCGGCTCGAGCCCATTTGCCAAAAGGCCGTTTGCAAATGGGAAGCCAAGCGCAGCACCGATGGCAATTGATGGCACGGCGAGGATGATCAGCGGGAGTGTCATCGTCCACGGCGATTCGTGCACGTGCGACTCATCGTGTACGCGGCTCTTCCCCCAGAAGGTGAGGCCCATCAGTCGGAACATGTAGAAGGCCGTCATGCCGGCAACGACCATGCCGACGAGCCAGACCCAGGTAAACCCAAACTTAAATGCCTCACCGAGGATCTCGTCTTTCGACCAGAATCCGGCGAGTGGCGGCAGTCCAGCAATCGCAACCGTACCAATCAACATTGTTGCGTACGTAATTGGAATCTTTCGCCAGAGTCCGCCCATCTTTGTCATCTCTTGCTCACCATCAACGGCGTGAATCACTGAACCGGATCCAAGGAAAAGAAGGCCCTTGAAGAATCCGTGCGTGATCAGATGGAAGATCGCTGGAATCCATGCGCCAACACCGAGCGCGGCAAACATGTAGCCGAGCTGTGAGAGTGTAGAGAAGGCGAGCACGCGCTTGATGTCGGTTTGCGTGAACGCAATCGAGGCGGCGAAGATTGCGGTGAAGATGCCGATCGCAGCAACGATCAACATCGCGTCGTGGCTCGCGGCAAAGAGCGGGCTCATGCGCGCAACGAGATAAACACCTGCATTCACCATCGTGGCTGCGTGGATGAGTGCGCTCACAGGGGTTGGCCCCTCCATGGCGTCAGGGAGCCACACATGCAGCGGGAATTGCGCCGACTTACCGACCGCGCCGCAGAAGATGAGTAGTGCGATCACGGTGGCGGCGGGACCGGCGAGTGCGCCCGCCTCAACGCCGGCGAGCACCGTATGAATGTCGAGTGAGCCGAAGACGACGACGAGGCCCATCAGGCCGAGGATGAAGCCGACGTCGCCAACGCGGTTCGTGATGAAAGCCTTTTTCGCCGCCAACCCTGGAGCGGTCTTGGTGTACCAGAAGCCGATCAGCAGGTAGGAGGAGAGGCCGACGAGCTCCCAGGCGGCGAAGACGACAAGAAGGTTGTCGGCGAGCACGAGCAGCAGCATCGAGAACATGAAGAGGTTTAGATAGGCGAAGAAGCGCCAGTAGCTGTCGTCGTGGCTCATGTAGCCGACGCTATAGAGGTGCACGAGGGCACCGACCGTGGTCACCACCAAGAGGAGGGCGCCGGTAAGGGCGTCAACGTGCAGGCCGAGCCCGAAGTGCAGGTCGCCCGAGGCAATCCAGGTGAAGAGCGGCATTGAGGCGCCTCCCTCGCCGAGGCCACCCGTGAGGGCAGGGATGGCCAGGCTCATGGCGAGCGCCCAGGTGGCGACGATGGCGCCGAGTGGCACCAGATGTGCCAGCTTGCCGAGTCGGCGCCCGACGGCGGCTGTGAAGGCGAAGCCGAAGAGCGGCAGGAGGAGCAGGAGGGGTGCGTAGCCCGGCAAGGTTGCCGCGTCTACCAGTGGAACGATGGGGGTCATCGGCTACTGCCTCATCGTGTCGTACTCGTCGACCAGCGGCGTCTTGCGGTTGCGGAAGATCGCGATCACGATCGCCAAGCCAACGGTGGCCTCTGCCGCCGCCACGGCGATGATCAACAGTGCGAACGCTGCCCCCTGCCCTGCGAGCGATGGGATGAATGCGCCAAGCGCAAGTGCGGCTAGGTTTACCGCGTTCAGCATGAGTTCAATGCTCATCAGCATGCTGATCGCGTTGCGTCGCGCAAGGAAGCCAAATGAGCCGATAGCGAAGAGCATCCCCGACAGAACCAGATACGGCTCGAGGTGCCCAGCGATTTGGCTCACTGCAGCTCCTCACTAACTTCGTCAGCCTTCGGCTCCATCGCCAAATAGAGGCCGCCGATCACCGCGGCGAGGATCAACACGCTGGCGATTTCAAAGGCGAGCAGGTAGGGGCCGAAGAGTGCCGCGGCAACCGGCGCGGTGCCCGTCGCGGCTGGCGTATCGGTAAAGACGGTTGAACCCCAGTTCGTGCTGCCGAAGGCGAGCCCGAAAAGCACCGCAAGCAGCACCGACGCGAGTGCCGCGGGGATCACCTGCGTCTGAAAGGCAAGCTTGCCTGGTGCCACCTTGGATTGGGTGAGCATGATGGCGAAGAGAATCAACACACTAATTGCACCGATATAGACGAGCACCTGCGCGCCAGCGACGATCGCGGCACCCAACATGACGTAGATGCCAGCAAGTGCGCCAAGGGTGAGAATCAGGAAGAGGCCGCTCTTAATAATGTCGCGGCCGAACACCACAGCGAATGCTGCGGCGAGTACCACACCACTGAGCATCAAGAAGAGAACGTCTGACCACCCGATTCCAATAAACGGGATGACGTCAGGGAGCGGCATCGGTTACTTGCGCAGGCTCTGTGGCAGCACAGGAAGCTGTCGAGCTGGATCGTAGCGTCGCCCAGCAACGGTGTTCTCCCAGTTGGCTTCGCCGCGAATAAAGGTGGCCTCCGATGTGCGCTCTAGCTTCGACAGGGCGATGAGGTCGATCATCGGCTCGCTGCGATCAGTATGTGCCAGCTCAAAATCAAATCCGCTGCGGAGCGCGTCGTACGGGCAGGCATCAACACAGATGCCACAGAGGATGCAGCGTGACTCGTCAACTTCATACTTCGTCAGGATTCGCGGCTTCGGCATCAGCGCGCCAGTTGGGCAGGTCTCTGCGCAGCGACCGCACGAGACACATGGTGACTCGTTCAGGCTCATATCAAGCGGCGTGGTGACGAGTGTGTCAAAACCGGTGCGCATGAAGTCGTAGCAGGCCGCACCAACAACTTCGGCGCAGACATTGGCACAACGGCCGCAGTCAATGCAGCGTGACGGCTCACGCAGAATAAACGCGTGTGAGTCGTCGCGCAGATAGTCGTGGTTTGCACCAGTCCAGCGGTTCTCGGTAATAGAGCGGAATCCGGCACCACCGTGATGCTCCTTCTCGAGCGTTTTGAGCGTTGTGCCGTATTCGATACCGAGTCGCCGCAGATCGCAGAAACCGATCGCTTCACAGGTGCACTGCAAGCAGCGCGTGCTCTCCGCCATCACTTCAGGTTTGGTGTACGGAATCTCATACTGGATGTAGTCGTTCTTGCGCTCTTCAGCTGGGAGTGCCTTCAGGCGCAGGCGTGGCTCCTTCACCTCGGCGGTGAACGGCACGATGCTGAGGAACTCTGGCTGCGGCTCGGCCAGTGTCTGGCGATTGCGAATCTCCGAAAGGTCGAGGCCTTGCAGATACGCGTCCACTGCATACGCGCAACGTCGACCGTCGGCGATGGAGGCAACAACGGTTGTTGCGCCGTTGCGTAGGTCGCCGCAGCCGAAGACGCCGTCGCGACCAGACTGGAAGGTAACGGCATCCGCCTTCATACGGCCGTTCTTGGTGGTGGCGACGCCCTCTGCGCCAACGCTCGCCCACGTCATGTCGGGGCCTTGGCCGATCGCCTTCAAGATGCGATCGCACTCAATGATGAACTCGGTGCCTGGGGCTGGCTCTGGTCGGCGACGACCTGATGCGTCGGGGGCGCCGAGCTGCATGCGAATGAACTCGAGGCCGATCACCTTGTTGTTCGCATCGGTGACAACGCGCGTTGGTCCGGCCTGGAAGATGGCACGTGCCCCCTCCTCGATCATCTCGTGCACTTCGTCGGCGGCTGGCATGTCCTTCATGTCGCGGCGGTAGACGAGGGTGACCTCCTTGGCCCCCTGGCGCACGCTCGTTCGGGCACAGTCCATTGAGGTGTATCCGCCGCCGACCACGACGACGCGGCTCCCCTCGTGGTCTGGGTAGGTGAGGCCGAGCGCAGCGGTGTGCAGGTAGTCGAGGCCGTCGATGACGCCATCGGCATCTTCGCCTGGAATGCCGAGGTCGTTCGTGTCATAGCAACCAATAGCGACGACGACGCCGTCGTAACCCTGCGCCTTCAGGTCGGCAACGGTGAAGTCACGACCGAGCATCTTGCCGCACTCGAAACGTCCGCCGAGTCGCGTGATTGACTGGTACTCGCCATCGAGCACTTCGATCTTTGGCAGTCGGTACTGCGGAATGCCGTAGCGCAACATGCCGCCTGGCTCTGGATCTTTTTCGAAGACGGTGACGTCGTGTCCGGCAACGAGCAGGTAGTACGCAGCGGATGCGCCAGAAGGACCTGAGCCGATTACCGCAACGCGCTTACCGGTCTTTGGCTGCAGCTCGAACGGGACTGGTGGATCGAGATCTTCATCCCACATCGCCTTGAGCACCTGATCGCCAGCGTAGCGGTGGCTATCGCGAATCGCGATCGCCTCGTCAACTTCGTCGCGACGGCAGTGATCCTCGCATGGCGCCGGGCAGACGCGGCCGAGGATGCTTGGGAATGGAATAGTGCGCTTGAAGATGCGTGCCGACTCGCGGAACTGCGACTCTGCATTCGCCTTCAAGAATCCAGGAATGTCGATGTGGCTCGGGCACTTGTTCTGACATGGTGGCAAGCAGTAGGCATTGTGGTCGCTGAAGATCAGCTCAAGGTTGGTGCGGCGAATTTCGCGGATGCGGTCGGTCTGCGTTGCTACAACCTGCGCCGGCTCCGCCTTTGCTGAACAGCTAATGGATGGCTGATCGCACCCTTCGACATCCACCACACACATGCGGCAGGCGCCAAATCCTGGAAGCTTCGGGTCGTAGCAGAGCGTTGGCACCTCGATGCCGTTGGCGCGGCAGACTTCAAGAATTGTCTGACCTTCGAATGCTTCGAGCTTCTGTCCATCGATTTCGACGTAGAAGGTTGGTGTGCGCTGCGGTCGCTGTGGGCTGCGCGTGGTGAGCAGCTTGTCGACGGCGACCTCGGCTGATGGTGCTGGGGTGATCGCGCGCGAGACTGGTGTCAGTGCGCTTGCCGGTCGATCAATCAGGTCGGCCATGATCAGCTCCGTCCGCTTGTTGATGTTGCCGACGACACGGCAACGGCAGGTCCAAACTCAGAGGCAAAGTATCGCACCCCTGTAAGGAGCGGGCTTGGCGCAAGCGCCTCATGTGCGCAGAGGGCGCTATCAGTGACATCGGCGGCGAGCTTCTGCAGTCGCTCTGCATCAGCGGGGCCTGCGAGCCCATCAACAAATCGCTGGCCGATCTCGGCGAGTCGGCGCGTGCCGATTCGGCATGGAATCGTCTTACCGCACGCCTCGTCGGCGCACCAACGCGTCAACATAGTGGCGAGCTCTGGAATGGCGACAGAGTTGTCGAGTGCCAGGAGTGCGCCCGAACCAATGTGTGCGCCAACACTCTTGAGTCCTGCGCCGCTATACGGCGTGCCGCTGAAGAGGTTCGCCGGAATGAATCCACCCGTCGGCCCTCCGGCGAGCAGCGCCTTAATCGACGCGCCACTTGCGGTGCCGCCAGCCGCTGCAATGATCTCGTTGAGTGGCGTGCCAGTTGGCACTTCAATGACGCCAGGGTTTGCGACGGAGCCGCTGATCTGCACGAGCACCGTTCCCGGCTGTGCGGTGTCGCCAATCTGCGCGAAGGCTTCTGCGCCGCTGTTCAAAATCCATGGCACCGCGGCGAGTGTGGCGACGTTGTTCACGGCGGTCGGCTTGCCGAGATACCCGACCTCAGATGGATATGGCGGAGTCTGCTCTGGCTGGCCGCGCTTGCCGGCAAGTGCCTTCATCAGCACGGTCTCTTCGCCGATCATGCTGGAGCCCTGCAGTGGTCGAACAGTGATGATCAGTTCGCGACCGGTACCGAGCAGTGTGGCGCCGAGGATCCCCTCGCGTTCGGCGTTGGCGATGACCGCTTCGAGGCGCTTGATCGCCTCGGTGTACTCGGCGCGCACGGCGATGAACGCCTCGCGGGCGCCGACAGTGAGGGCAGCGATGGCGAGCCCTTCAACGATCGCCTGTGGGTTCTCCTCCATAAGGAGGCGGTTGGTGAAGACGGCGGGGTCGGATTCGTAGCCGTTCGCGACGGCGTAGTGCTCGCTGGCTGGCTCAGCGGCGGTTGCCTGCCACTTCGCTCCAGTAAGGAAGCCGCCACCCCCGCGACCACGCAGACCGGCGGCGATCAGGGTCGCGGTCGTACCTGCGGGCCCGGCGGCTGCGGCGGCGCGGAGTGCCGCCCACGGCTCAGTCGGTGCTACGAAGAGCAGCTGGCTCCAACCCTTAGGGGCGTTCAGGCGCTTCATGCCGCGTACCTGCCCGCGAGAGCGGCGGCCCAGCTGGCGGCGTTCTTGGCGCTCAGGTCGCGCTGTGGCTCGCCATCGATGACCACCAGCGGTGATGGGGCGCCGAGCAGGTGGCTCGGGAGCGATTCGAGGCGCAGGTTGCTCCATGGGATCGCCCGGCCGAACTCGGTGCCGAACTCGTAGCTCAGGGTGCCCATCACCGATCCTGCTCCGGAGACGAGGCAGTTGGCGCAACGGCAGACGGCGATCGAGCGGGTCACCCCTGGCTCAAAGGCGAGGTGCTTATAGAAGGTGGCGGTGCCGTAGACCATGGCGTACCAGGCGCCAGTTGCGCGGCTGACGCGCTTCAGCGCATCCACAGGGAGATAGCCGTACGCCCCTTGAATTGCTTCGAGGATCGCGAGCATGTGGTGTGGGTCGTAGTCATGGGCTTCGAGGATCTCGTCGACCTTCGTCGTATTGATGGTCGCCCCTGTTGCCGCTGCCGCGTCGGAGACGGTTCGGCCAGAGCGGCGCATCGCCGACTCCTCGCGTCGCTCGGCGTACTGCTCGGCGGGACCCCAATGCACGGCGAAGCGCCCTTTTGTGTCCGTGCCACCCATGTCGATGCATTCGATCGGACACGCTTGCGCGCACTGAAAACAGGTCTCGCACTTCAGCGTGCCGTGTTCGTCGGTGACGAGTTCGAGTCGCCCGCGGTTGCGCGGCGCAATGTCGGGCTTCACCTCTGGATACATCACCGTGCGCTTCGGCTGGAAGAAACGCGTCAGCGTGAGGCGCATGCCTGATACGAGTCCGGCGCCAGGAATTCGTGGCATGGCTACCTCCCCGCAATTAGCACGGCGAACGCCGTAGCAAAGATGTTGAGCAACGATGCAGGCAAGAGCCACTTCCAGGCGAAGCCCATTAGCTGGTCGATGCGAGCGCGCGGCAGTGTGCCGCGCATCCAAACAAAGGTAAATACCAGCGTGAACGTTTTGATGAGGAACCAGATCAGGCTGGCGACAGGCGGTAGCATTGCAAATGCCCAGGCGCCAACGAGCGCGGTTGATACACCACCAAAGATCAAGAATCCACCGATGAGCGCCTGCCAACTCTTGACGCGGCTGCTTGCAAACCAGATCGGCGCCGCAAAGATCAGCGTGCCGATGACTGGTGCGAGGCCGGCGATCAGCGGCAGCCCAATGCCGAGCGTGCTGAGGTTAATCACAATCTGTGGGTGTAGATCAATATGAATTGGTGGATTTGATCCACCCAAGAAGACGGCACTGAAGAGTGCTGAAACGATGAAGACGTTTACGTACTCCGCAAAGAAGAAGAATCCGAAGCGCATGCCGGAATACTCCGTGGCGAATCCGGCAACGATCTCTTGGTCGGCCTCGGCATTATCGAATGGGGTGCGGTTGGCTTCGGCGGTGATCGCGATAAAGAAGATGATCGCCGCGAGCGGCTGGCGGAAGATGAACCAATCGAGGAACGAGCCGTCTTGCGCGGCAACAATTTTCGGCAGCGAGAGTGTGCCGGTCAAGATCACGATGCCTACGACGGAGAGCGTTAGCGGGATCTCGTAGCTGATCGCCTGTGCTGCGGCGCGAATGCCGCCGAGCAGCGAGTATTTATTGAACGATGACCAGCCGGCCATCATTAGTCCAACAACGCTGAGCCCGCCGATCGCAAAGAAGTAGAGGAGTCCGAGTTCAAATCCCATGCTTGTTAGTTCTGGCGCAAACGGAATCACGAGCAGGGTCATGAAGCTTGCGAGATACACAACAACCGGGGCGAGCGTGAAGACCGGAACGTCAACGCTCGGTGGCGTGTAGTCCTCCTTCATCAGCACCTTGAGGCCGTGCACCACGCTCATCACGGCGCCAGCTGGGCCAATGCGGTCTGGTCCGATGCGCAAGTTCATGAGCGCAATGATCTTCATCTCCATGTAGATCAACAGGAACGCGACTGGCACAGAGATGAGGAATGTGACGACGGCAGCGACGAGGAAGCGCACGATCGGCAGGTTCGCGCCGATGGTTGCGGCGATAGCGCCACCAAACGCGACGAGTAGTGCCGTTGTCAGTGCGCCGCCGATCGCAAGAACGGGGAGTAGCACAGCGAGTACGCGACCTGCTGGTGTGAGGCGGTTCCAGGCCATTGATGCGCCGCTCACTTGTCGACTCCGCCCATGACTGGGTCGAGACTTGCCATCACGGCCATCGTGTCGGCGATGAGATTCCCCTTGGTGAGTGGCCCAACGAGTTGCAAGTGCACAAATGATGGGTCGTGAATGCGCATGCGGAATGGCTGGTCGGTGCCATCGCTAATTGCGTAGGTGCCATACACGCCACGTGGTCCCTCAACGGCACCGAATGCTCGACCCGGTCGCGGTCGCAACAGTCGTGGCAGCTTCGCCATCACTGGGCCGTCGGGCATTTCGTGCAGCACCTGATCAATGATGCGGATCGACTGCTTGATCTCGTCCATGCGCACCAGGTAGCGCGCCAGAGAGTCGCCCTCATCGCGGGTCGGCACGTCGAACTCCAGCTCTGGGTAGACCAAATACGGGCGGTCGCGGCGCAGGTCGTAGGGGACGCCGCTCGCGCGAAGGTTTGGCCCAGTAACGCCCATTTTCAGCGCGGTTTGCGCATCGAGAACACCGAGGCCGCGGGTGCGGCGCACGAAGATCTCGTTCTCGTTGATCAGAGCCAGGTTGGAGTCGATTTGTGCGGCGGCACGGCTCATCCAGGTGCCGAGGCGGCTCATGAACTCGTGGTTCAAGTCGCCGTTCACCCCGCCGATTCGGTAGTAGTTGTAGAGAAGCTTCTGGCCGGTAAGTGCGGCCAGCATGTCAACGATCTCGTCGCGTTCGATGAATGCCCAGAGGATCGGTGTAATGCCGCCGAGGTCGAGTGCCATCCAGCCCTGGAAGAGTGTGTGGCTCGCAATGCGGTTGAGCTCCATCGTGAGCACGCGGATGTATTGCGCGCGGAGCGGGACCTCAACATCCATCAACTTCTCGAAGGCGGCGACCGGGGCCGCTTCACAGAAGAGTGAGCTCACATACTCGAGCGGGTCGGTGTAGCAGATCGCCTGGTGGTAGTCGGCGTTCTCGCAGAGCTTCTCGACACCGCGATGCAGATAGCCGAGTACTGGATCAAGGTCAACAACTTTTTCTCCGTTCACCTTGATGATCACGCGCAACACGCCGTGCGTTGATGGGTGCTGTGGCCCCATGTTGACGAACATCTCTCCTTCGCGCAGCGTAAGAAACTCCGCCTGTCGCTCTGTCTGGGGGATCGGCGCCGGCTCGTACCAGGTTGACTCAGCAGGGATCGCGACGCGTGGATCGTCGAGCGATGGGCGCATCTGCTGTGTCATCGCTAGACCCCTGGGCTCTTGCGCAACACGGTTGCTGCAGATGCGTCGGCTGGTGTTCCGGCGCGCTCCATGTTGCGCACGCCAGCGGCGGGTGAGCGCGAAGCGTCATCGGCGAGATAGAAATCTTTGCGCAGCGGGAAGCTGCGGTAATCATCAGGCATGTAAATGCGGCGTAGATCGCGATTCCCTTCAAAGATGATGCCGAACATGTCGTACGCCTCGCGCTCCATCCACTCGGCGCCTGGCCACATAAATGTCGCCGATGCGACGCGCGGTGCGGTGCGATCAAGACCGGGAACGATCACGCGCAGCCAATCACCGCTTGTTGACGAAGAGAGGTGATAGACAACCTGCATCTCTTCACCCGTGTCAACGCCGCACAGATCGATCAGCATTTCAAATCGGAAGGCCGGATCATCGTGCAGCGTGCGTAACGTGTCGGTTGCGTCTTTGAGCGCAACACGGATCTCGCTCTCGTCATATCGCTGACGAACAGGTGTAAGGAGTCGCTCGCCAAGCTTCTCTTGTAGTAGTGTGGCCAGACGGCGATCCACTTAAATCCCCTTTGGAACCGATGGGCCAATCGCGCGCTCTGGCCAGTGGCCGCGTCGATCCTTCACCAACTGCTGCAGCTTCATCATTCCGTAGATCAACCCTTCTGGGCGCGGAGGGCAGCCGGGAATGTATACGTCAACGGGCATCACGCGATCGATTCCCTGCACGACGGAGTAGCTGCGCTTGTAGCGTCCGCCGGAGCAGGTGCAGTCGCCCATCGCAACAACCCACTTCGGTTCCGGCATCTGCTCCCACAAGCGAATGAGTGGTTCTGCCATTTTTGTTGTGAGTGTTCCAGCAACAATCAACACGTCGGCCTGACGTGGGCTCGCACGGAACGGGAACATGCCCCAGCGATCAATGTCGTTCTTCGGTGTTGCAGTCGACATCATCTCAATGGCGCAGCAGGCGAGACCAGAGAGCAGCGGCCACAAGCTATTGGCACGGATCAGATCGAGCACAATGTCGGCCTTTGTTGGGATGGCGGAGAGCGCACCGCCCCAGCGCGCATCGTCAACACGCCCGTCGCCGGTTGCGTCGTATCTCGCGAGCTCAAGGTTTGGGTGCGCTTCGAGGGGTAGCCCGCCGTACGCACGCGGGTCGTCGGTGCTCCACAACGTGTTACCGACGGTTGCTGGCGACTGAACGCTGCCGTCTGGCTGCACCTCAGGAAGGTTGCTGAACTTCGGGTCGCGCGTTATCGCCATGAGAGGACCCCCTTGCGCCACGCGTAGGCGAGGCCGACGAGCAACACGCCGATGAAGATCGCCATGGAGATCAGGCCGTCCATCAAGAGCACCTTGAAGTTCAGCGCCCAGATGTAGATGAAGACGATCTCAACGTCGAAGGCAACGAAGAGGAGTGCGTAGAGATAAAAGGAGAGGCCGAACCGTCCGTGCGTGTCGCCGTAGGTGTCGATGCCCGATTCGTAGGGGACCTGCTTGCCGCGGCTGCCGCGGGTGCGGTGGGAGATCAACCAGGCGAGGCCGATGGTAAGGAAGACGAAGGAGGCGCCTGCGCCTGCGAAACCGAGGACGTACCAGAGTCCTGTCATGAAACTCCCCCGTTCGATCCATCGCCCCGGCGCGTACCCCGTAGCGGGGGCTCGGGTGATTACGCTCGGATTCTAGACGAGGGGGCGATTCGGAGCCGCCGTTCCAGGGAGCGGTGATGCGGGGTCGGCGAGCGCATTTGCCCCTGGAGAACTCCCCGCCACAAACACCTCCACGGCGAATCCGCCCATGTGACGCGGATCCATCAGTTGGGCGAGTGCGGAGCGCAGGGCGATCGCCCCTTCGAGGGTTGCCGCTGGCCCCGTGCGCGTTCGGGCGACCTCGCCATCGACCCCCGCGGTTGCGAGAAATTTGGCCTGATTCGTGCTCGCCACATGACGAAGTCCG
Source organism: bacterium (assembly GCA_037128565.1). Taxonomy (GTDB): domain Bacteria; phylum Chloroflexota; class Limnocylindria; order Limnocylindrales; family Limnocylindraceae; genus Limnocylindrus. The sequence continues at coordinate 19,258 of JBAXWE010000005.1, read as the reverse complement.
CCCGCCTTCGCCGCCGTCCGCAGCAGGGTGAGGTCCACATGAGCGGTCAGGTCTCGGCTCCCAGGCTCGCGTAGAAGGTCAGGGGTGGCTCGGTGCCCTTGATAGGCCAGGGCGGTGCCCGCCATGCGACTGGCAGGGTCACGCAAGGCGATCCCGTCACGCCCGTAATCAAGCACCAGCACGACCCCTTCGGTGAGCTCGCTGCCCAGCCCGCGGGCCCAGTCGCTGGTGGCCGGCGAAATCTCCGCGAGCTGCCCTTCTGCGAGCGGCGGCCAGTCAGCCATGAGGGGGGCGAGCCGCTCGGCAGCCTCCGCGTCCAGTGGGCCCTCGCTCCACGTAAGGGCATTTGTTACAGGGTCAACCGTGACGCGGCGCTCGGCGAAGCCGCCTGGGGCGGCGGCGCGGCCGACCAGGATGTGGAAGGGAAGCGCATCGGCAAATTCATTAGCGACCACGATTCCGGCGACGGGTAGACCCCCCGCTTCGACGAGGGGTGGGCCTCCGCCAGGGAGTGCTGCCAGCGCCGCAGTCAGATCGGCGAGGCGGTGCGGATTCGCCTCGCTCACCGAAACCTCCACCGCGGTAAGGAGAGGGTGCCCCTCTCGGGCGAGGCGGTCGAGCGCCGCTAGGAGCAGCGTCCCCTCGCTGGCACCGTATTCACGCCAGCGAAATTTCGCCGGGCGGCCGAGGCGCTCCCAGATCTCGCTGGCGAGCTGGGCGATGGCGGCGCCGAGGATGGGGTGCAGCTCTGGCGCGGTCATGAAGTCGCCGCTGCGACCGGCCCGCCGTTGCGCCGTTGCGTAGTAACCGAGCCCAGGCTCCAGGAGGGCGCGCTCCATAAACCGCGCAAAGCTAATCGAGCCCTCGCGTTGGACCTCTTCGCGAATACGACGCTCTACCTCTTCCATGCAGTAGATCCTACGCGGCGCTACCGTCGGGCACATGCGTGAACTCGTTCTGCACCTAGGGATCGGGGCCAACCTCGACGACCCTGTCGCCACACTTGCCGAAGCGGTCGTCGCACTCGCGCACATTCCTGGCTGGAGCCTGGAGCAAGTCTCGCCGCTCTATCGCACCACCCCGGTCGGCCTCGTTGATCAACCAGAGTTCTTTAACGCCGCACTGCGAATTCGCGCGATGCTCCCTGAGGAGCCGGCTGCGGCTGCAGTTGAAGTGCTCATGCGCGTGAAAGAACTTGAACGACTCTTCGGTCGCGTGCCGTCCGTGCGATTCGGCCCGCGCCGTCTCGACATTGACATCATCGCCATGGAGAACATCGCAGTGGTGCATCCGCGACCACACGGCACGGAGTCCGATGGTGCTGATGCCGATCGACCGCTTGTGGTTCCACATCCATCGGCAACCGAACGCCTCTTCGTCTTAGCGCCACTCGCCGACATTGCGCCGACGCTGAAAGCGCCCGGGTGGCCGGGCACTGCGCGAGAGCTCCGTGATATTCAATGGCGCGTTGAGGGCGAGAGTGCAGCGATCTGTGTCGGAGCGTGGGACCAGTCTGCTCAGCGTTGGGTATAGCGCACTAACGGCGGTAGTGTCGCCGTCCCGTAAAGACCATCGCCAGTCCGTAGCGATCAGCAATCTCAATTGCCGCCGCATCACGGCGTGAGCCGCCCGGCTGAACGATTGCGGTGATCCCCGCGGCTGCAGCGGCAGCGATGCCTTCAGCAAATGGGAAGTACGCATCGCTTGCCATCACGGCGCCGCGTGCGCGCTCTCCGGCCTGACTCAGTGCAATGTCGACCGCCACTCGGCGATTTACCTGTGCTGCACCGATGCCGAGTGTTGCAGCACCGCGGGCGACCACGATAGCGTTTGAACGAATGTGTCGAACAACGCGCCAAGAGAAGAGAAGGTCGGTTAGCTCGTCGAGAGTTGGCCGGCGTTCGGTAACTACGCGCAACTGTGCGCGCTCAATGTTCCCAGTGTCCGCTGTTTGCAAGAGCACGGCGCCACCAACTCCAATAATGTCAAACTCTGTTGCGCTATGTGACGCATCGAGAACGACACTGAGATCAGGTCTCGTGCGAAGTACCTCCGCAGCGCCATCATCAGCCACGGATGGGGCTAGTACTGATTCAAATGTTCCCGCTGCAATGAGCGCAGCAACCGAACGATCAATCGGAACATTCAGAACAATTGTCGAACCAGAACTAGCCGCTGCGTCAGTGGCAATTGCACGCGTGAGAGCGCCGAGTGCGGTCTCTGCGGTGGCCACGCCGATTGGATCTGTGTGGCGAATCAGTGCAGCACTTGGAGTTGGCAGGTCAGCAACAAGTTGTGCGCCTGCGTCAAGGTCTAGAAGATCGTTAAGGCTTGGCTCGTGGCCCTGTACGATTCTCGCGCTTGTGACCCCTGATTCGTTGGTATGTACGCGCCGGTACGCGGCGGCCGACTGGTGTTGGTTTTCTCCGTGACCGAAGGTGCGAATCCGCTCGAGCACAATGACGTCACGGGCTGGCATAGCACTTGCGGTATCGCGCACCATCGGCGCGATGTGCGCAGCGATCGCCAGCGCAGCCGTTCGTCGTAGCTCGTTTCGCTGTGCCTCTAGGTTTCCCGCGGTCCCCATGTCGGCAAGGAGGTCGCCGATCGCGGTCGGGTCAACAACGATGAGTGGTCCGCGTTCGGCGGCAAGGAGCGCTCGGGTGATCGCGACGATCGTGTCTGGTAACGCGCCAACCCCTGCGGAGGCGATAAGCAGGTCGTCACTGCCAAGACTCACCGCCGCTCGGTCGAGCGCCGCCAAATCGGCATGCATCGTTACTTCGACCTGTTCGGCTCTGAGGTGGGCGGCGGCTGGCCCGGCTTCGATTGTGGCGCCACGGGCGCTTAGGGTGGCGAGGATTGGCGTCAGCCCCACGAGGGCGGGGCTCTCGGGTGAGATCAATAACAGGACGCGCATGCTGCTGATGGTGGCATACTCGCTCACACAAACCTGCACGCTGTTGTGCTGGGTAGACCGCAACCTAGTAAGTGAGGACAAGATGTTTCGTTGGCCCTGGGAGTACCTCTTCACCGTCTTAAATGCCGATCTTGGAACGTTTTACACGCCGTTCTGGATCGCCAACCTCGTCCTCTTCCTCGCCACGATCGTGGTCTATTCGTACGCAACCCGTGGTGACCGTGCGCGTGGCGTGCTGGGCGATGAGTGGGAGTACATCCTGTGGATCAGTCTCGGCACCTTCGGCATGAACCTGGTCTACGCCGCATTCCAGTGGTATGGCTTGTTCCCAATTGCAACAACCTTGGTCGGGCTGCTGGCCCTAAGGGACACAGTTTCGAAGCGCTTCCCGCCACTTCTTGCCGCCGAGGCTGAACATGCCGCACTGCTGCGCACGCGTCGACAGGTTGCCGATGGTGTTGAGGCGACCATTCGTCCAGCAAAGCGTCGGGGATAGCCCCTGCGTGCGCATAGCTGCGCACTGCGAAGCTGAATGAACATTCGCCGCTTTGGTCCTGGACACCGACGCGCCGACAACGCGGCAGGCTCACACGGTGTTCTGAGTAGCCCCATCTTCTCGAGTGATGTTGCGCAGATCACAGAATTTACCGTTAATCCAGGCGGCGCCTACGGTCCACTTCGCAGCGCTGGCGATGTGATTCTCGTTGTCATCGAAGGTGGTGGCTGGGTCACCACAGGTGAATCAGTGGCGCAACTTGCAGCTGGTGAATCGCTTCATCTCAAACGACTCGCGCCGTACAGCATCGCCGCACGCGAGTTGCCGTTACGAGCGATCCTTGTTGAACTTAGTGCGAGCGGTTCGGCTGAACCAGCTCGCACCATAAGCGCCGACGGCAACCACGACGAGAAGTAGCGCGCCAACGAGAACCGTCACGCCACTTACAATCGCCGTGTCGGCAGGTTTTTCAAGGGTGACCCCGAACTGGAATGGCCATGTCCACGCTGGCAGCACACCTTGGTACCAGTTATGAATACCAGTCGGGAGCGGTAGCGCAGACCAGTTCGGATACCACACAAGCGCAACGGCGGCGATGCTGCCCACGGTGATTGCAAAGATGCGTCGCAGATCACGTGCGCCAAGAATTGACCATGCCGCCACGGTTGCAGGCACAAGCGCGATTGCGCCAACGAGTGGCCCCGGTGTCCCAAAGCCACCCGAGAGGCAGACTTGGCTTTCGGGGTACACGCTCTGGACTCCTGCGAGTGCGCAGAGTGCACCTGTTCCCATCCAGAGCACTGGCGCGGCGAGCACGGCGCATGCGCCTCCAATGCGCAAGATCTGCGCGGCGCGCTGCGAGCCAGCACGAAGGTCTGCAAGGAGAAGGGCGAGTCCGATCAGCGCAATCTGTGAAGTTGGGTAGTAGTGATATTGGAATGCGGCGCGATCAATTCGAGCCCATGGCAACCAGAGTGCGAGGCCGAACACTAAGACAGATGCAAGGCCCCAGCTTCTTCGACGCCACGCCTCTGCTGCTAGCCAGAGCGCGCCGCCGATGCTGAGAAGTCGCGAGAGCACATTGCCGCCGTCGTACACCGCCGCCGTCCAGGAGCTGCCGCCTGCGGTGAAGCTTGATTGGAAGAACCAGACGGGCTTTAGGTCAAGTGGCCACGCCCACCACGGCGAGCTCGCGGCATGTGCGACTCGAAGAGTGTCGTGATAGCGATACATCGACGCCGTAAGGTCAATGAGCGTCTGCCCCGTGTTGCCGATTGGCCACCCTGCTACGAGTTGGTTGCCGAGTGCAGCCCACGGTAGGTAGCTCGCGACGTACACGCCGAGCGGGAGTGCGGCGAGCGTGAAGAAGACGAGCGTGGCTTCGCCTGGCAGCGAGAGGAGGCTCATCAGTGAGTGTGGGGTCACGTCGCGGCGGGCAATACCACCGGCGCGATAGATAGCAGCGCCGGTTGCGGCCATGAGTAGCACCAGCACGACGGCGAACGGCAGGTTGGGGATGCGCGTCGAGCCGTCAGCAACCGCGAGCGCTGGCGGCAGAAGGACAGCGCCGAGTAGCGCGAGTCCGCCAGCGACAACGAGGCGCCCCGGAGCAGTCCGCGCCAGCCAGATGATGCCAAGCCCAAAGATCCCGTAGAGGGCAACCCATTTGCTCGCCAGGGCGCCGCCGAGAAGGAGGCCCGCGAGGATGAGCAGGAGCCCACCCGAAAGTACGCCGCGCACACGCCCCTGTAGCCATGCGATGAAGGCGGCTGCTCCGCCAAGCAGGAGGGCAAGGAGATAGACGTCATTCATGCCGATTCGGCTCTGGACGAAGCCGGCCCCGTCGAGCAGGGCGAGGATCCCAACCAGGGCGGCAACGTCGCGTCGCTCCGTCAAGAGCCGCGCCAGGAGCACCAAAAACGCCGCCGCGAGCGCGCCTGCAAGAACCCCTGGCCAGCGCCATCCGGCGGCTAAGTCGCCGACGCTCACCTGGGCCATCGCCCCTGTTGGCGCAGCGAGCAGTAGTTCGCCGTTTCCGCCATCGGCTCGTTCGGCAGAGGCGTCAAGGGCCACGCCACTCGTTCCGAGCTTCAGTGCGTCAATGCCGACCGCGACGTCCGCAAACCGCGCGTTGCCGTTCGGCTCAACCGTCCAGAGGGAGGAGCCGGCGCCACTCGGCCCAGGTGCCACGACGTGCACCATTCGGCTCGCATCGTTGGGCACGATTGCTGTCGCTCCCGGGATAGAGATCTGCGATACAAGTGTCGTGAGTTCGCTTGTCAAACTGTAAACGCGTACGCCGTCACGTCCCGCGACGTAGAGTCGCGGTGAATCAAACCAGTCAACCGTTGCCACTGCGAAAGCGCCACCGTCAACTGGTGAGTGCAGCGCCTTTGAAAGATCGGACGCTTTGTAACTGGTTAATCCGTTCGCACTCGTTACCGCAACCCGCTCCTCACCGCTGACCATCACAGCGATTACTGCTGTTCCGCCAACAGTTGGCGTGCTCGCTGAAACTACGCCGTCACGGATAATGGCTATCTGATCGCGCTGCACGACCGCTGCTGCACCATCGGAGAGCGGCGCTACTCCAAGAATCGCGCCATCTGTTGTCGCCCACTGGCGTAAACCGCTCGAGCCGCCGTAGTCAGCGGTGGCCCTGTCGGCCGTAAATATGATGCCGCCTGCAGTTGCCCCCCAGAGCGACCCGTCGCGTGCGACAACAAGCTGAGAGACGTTGTGGACTGCGAGTTTTCCGACAATTGAGCGTGTGGTTGTACTGAGAATGCTGACCTCATCTGGTCCAGCAATCCAGATTCGTCCGGGGCCCAACGCGTCCTCTGGCCGAGCGGTGATTGCACTAATCGCCGTTGGGTAGGTTGTTTGGGCGTCGACACGTGGCGCGCCAAAGGTCTCTAGTCCTAGCGCGATGAGATATTTTGCAAGATGGGGGTGTGTGTACTCGTAGATTGCATGCGGCTCACCGTACTTCCAGTCCTGCATGAACTCTGTTGCTGTTCTCACGTGATACACCTCGTCAAATTGGAAGTGTGTCGGTTCGCCAACTCGCCAGCCACGCAGTGATACGGCGCTCACCGTCACCAGGATCAGGAGCCAGAGATCGATACGGGTGAGCGCACGGCGTGGCTCTGGTTTAGCCACGGCGACGCGCCGTGGCGCAGCATCGACATGTTTGCGTTGCGGTGTAGTTGGCCGCAGCTGAGACCCCTTTTGTTCGGCGCGCCATGCTACCCAGATCGCCACCACTAGCGCGGTTGCCGATGCGGTGGCCACAAGCACGACTGCCGCTGATGTGTGTAGTGCGTCAGTCAGTGCGCCAAGGTTTGGCAGTCCGGGGTTTTGGAAATACGAAATTGTGAGAACGCCCCAACAGTTCGCCAGGAAGGCAAGAGCAATAGTGACTGCGACTCCTCGCCATGCAGGTCGCGCGGCGGCTAGGGCGATCGTTAGCGGAATTGCTGGGAATAAGTAGCGCTCATGCACGCGCGTTGGGAGGACAAAAAAGGCGATGGCCAGAATGGTGACCGCGGTAACGGTGCGGAGCGCGTTGTCACGTCGCGCATATCGCATTGCGCCGAGCACAGCGGTTGCAATCGCCGCGCCTCCGATTGCAACACCTGGAATTCCAATCAGTGGCAGTGCGTCTACGTCGGAGGCCCACCCGCTTGCATCGACCACAGCGCGTCCGCCGACCGTGATGAGCGCCCAAGGGTTCCATGCATTCACTGAGAGGTACGGGTAGCCGCCAGCAGCTTCGACGATCTTGGCGAGAACGTCCGGGAGCGTCAGCCCGAACGGCAAGGCGACGAGGGCGATAGTTGCCGCACCAGCAAGGCCGGCAACGACGAACGACCATGGGTCGCGCGTCGAGCGCGCCCGAACGAACGCTAGTACCCCGACGATAGGGATCAGGATGCCGAACTGCGGCTTAAGGGTTGCGGCGAGGGCGGCAAGGATGGCGCCGCGGACCGTCTTCCCGCGGATAAGCGCAGAGATCCCATACAGCAGGGTGGCGGTTCCGATGGAATCAACCTGCCCCCACACTGCCGAGTCGATCCAGACCATCGGCCCGATTGCGATCGCGGCGGCGGCGGCGAGTTGTCCGCGGCGCGACGCGCCAAGGTCGGCGGCGAGCCGCACCGTCGCGAACACGAGTAATCCGTCGGCAAGAATTGCGGGGAGCTTCACGAGCGCCCCCGGATCAGTACTGCCTGTGATGAGTGCGCCCACTGCTCCGAGCGCCCAAAGGATCCACAGGTATCCAGGGAGGTAGTCGACAAAGATTCCACGCGTGTAGAAGCCCCACGGTCCACGGGCCCCCAGTTCAGATGCCCACGAACGGAACGAGTGCAGGTCGGCCGCAAAGCCCGCGTCTGGGGGGAGTGCCACGTATGTAATGATCAGCCGCAGCAGAATCCCGAACAGGGCGATTGCTGCGATTGCGCGAAGGCTGGTTTGTTCGATTGGTCGCCGGGACGCCAAGGAAGTCATGCGCCGAGTGTAGCCGTGAAGGGGGCTTAGGTAGATGCCACTGCGAGAGCTCTCACTCTTCTTCCCTTGTCACAATGAGGCCGAGAACCTTGAAGCGCTCGTTGCAGATGCGCTAGCGGCACTCCCTGCTCTCGCGACGACCTATGAGGTCATTCTTGTCGACGACGGTTCCCGCGACGCCACCGCGCTCGTAGCCGAACGTCTCGTGCAGAGGCATGGCGGGCTGGTTCGTCTCGTGCGGCATGAAATAAATCGCGGATATGGCGGGGCTCTTCGCTCCGGGTTCGCAGCTGCTCGTTTCGAGTATCTCGCATACACCGATGGTGACCGCCAGTTTCGTGTCGCCGATCTTGCGCGGCTCACTGCACTCGCTGACGCCGAAAATAACCCTGTTGTTATTGGATATCGCTTGCGCCGTGCGGATCCACCGGTTCGATTGATCTATGCCGCGGTGTACCGCTTAGCGAATCGGGTCTGGTTCGGCCTGAATGTGCGCGATGTTGATTGCGCAGCAAAAGTGTTTCACCGTGAAGCGTTGCGCAACATTCGGGTGCTCTCTGACGGTGCGTTCTTTTCAGCGGAGTTGCTCATTCGTTTACATTTCAAGGGTGTACCGATTTCTGAAGTGGGGGTGCCGCATTATCAGCGAACTGCTGGTTCGCCAACAGGGGCGCGCATCTCCGTGATCTCTCGTGCCGTTCGTGACTTCTGGTCACTGCGGGTTAGGCTTTGGGGGAATCGGGCCGCCGCGCTCTCGCGCGGCCGTGCTCTCCTGGGGGAGTAGGGCTAGCGCGCTACTGGTGGCTCCTCGCCATCGAGCGAATTCACAAAGTCGCGGAATAGCGAGAGTCGCTCCTCTTCAGCCGCCTCCGGAACAATTCCCTCGGCTGACAGTAGGTCCGTTGAAATGAAGATCGGGGCTTCGGCGCGGAGTGCCAGCGCGACCGCGTCGCTTGGCCGCGCATCGAGCTCCGCCTCCTCGCCGCTCGGCGCAACGACCAACATTCGTGCGCGGAACGCCTCTTCGCGAACCTCAGTAATTCGCACTTCGCGCAACGTGGCTCCGAGGGCGTGAATCAAACGTAGCGCGGTGTCGTGAGTGAGTGGTCGTTCCGGCGTGACGCCTTGAAGGTAATACGAGATCGCACTTGCCTCGTTGGGACCGATTGGGATCGGTAGGTAGCGCGCCTCCTCAGCGTCACGAAGGAGCAGCACGTGTGTCCCAGAGATCATCTGGATACGCACCCCTTCCACCACAACGCGTCGTAGTTCCATCGCCTTATGATCGCATGCTTACGGGGTAGGAATTGGTGTTTCAATAATCGGGTCGGGCGTAGGGTCGCTGCTCGCTCCAGGTTCTGGAGAGAGTGTTGTTCCGAGCACCGCGCTACGCACGCGTCCCGCCTCTGCCCATACAAAAGTCGGAGCACCACCGTCGAGTGCTGGGAGGATGTAGCCGTCGAGGATGTCGCCAATAGGGTCAGCGGCGTCACCGATAACGTACTGTGCCAACACTGCGCCAGATGTCGCCTTGCTGTAGGCAATGACACGGTGTGAACTGCTGTCCCAAACATAGAGGACTCCAGTGCGATTCGCCCCGGCCGACATAATCAGCGTCGGTTTTATGGTGGGGCGCAGTAGCTCATCGCCAATCTCTGCTGGGGTCCAGTCGTCTGGTGCGCCTCCGGAGTAGCGGCGCACCACGCCGTTGTTGGCCAAATACACATCTCCGTCGATCGCAATGCTTGTCATCGCACCGAGTGACATGGGGTTAATAAGGTATGACGTCGGCATTGCTGGGTACCCAGTGCCGTCTGGGGCTGGCTGGTATCGCAATATCTGCCTCGCGGAGGGGTCTACAACGTAGAGGCGATAGAGCCCTGTTCCAGAATCAGCAGCGAACCCAACAATCGCCTTTACGTCACTCCCCCATAACTCGCCGTCGCGCACGCGGAGCTTGACGAGTGTCCCTTTGCCGGTGTCGTCGGCGGGTCGCCAGCGCCAGAGGTTTGACGAGGCGTCAAACACGACAAGGTCGGGGCCGGCGGAGGTGAGCAGAAGTGCGCGCCCTGTTCGTGTTCCGTAGAGATCAAACCCCGGCTGATACACCACCGTCGCTCGCCCGCGCGCTGGGTCAATGCGGTAGACCGCGCCGGTCGTTTTGTCGATGACATACGGGAGCCCGTCTGGGCCCCTCACTAGTGCCTGGATCTCAACTGATGCGCCCGCGGCTGCGAAGTCGAACAGGGTAATTGGGCTCGTGTTGTTAACGAGGAAGATCTTGTTCAGCGTCCCTGTCGCTTGTTCACGCAGTGACGCTATTTGCACGAGCGAGACCCCGCCAGCCTCTGCGGTATTGAGGTTCGCGACTGCTGTGAGCAGCAGGGTCTTTACGCGCTCAGGGTCGTTCACGAGAAGATTTGTTTGTGGGTCGAGCGCCTCGGTGATGCTGACCTCCGCGTTTCGTAGCGCCTCACGCGCCTTCGCCGCGTCGTTGAGCTCTGGGGCTGATCCGCTCAACACGAGCGCGGTAGCGCCGCCCACGCCGGCAATCAGTACGGCTGCCAGAAGGATCGTTGCCGACCTGCGGCGTCGCGCTCTCTGCTCTTCGTGTTCCGCCCGCTCGTCATCTCGCGCCCCTGCATGGAGTGTCGGCTCGGTCGGCCTAATTGTCAGCCACGGCGCCCGGCGCTCAATTTCGTTTGCAATTCGCGCCGCCGCCCGCTGCATAAACGACGTTGATAGCGCGGCGCGTTCGCGCCATGACCGCTCCACCAACGGCTCAGCGGCGATGCGATGCTCTGCACGTAGCCGTGCCTCCGCGCGTGCAACGTCTTGTGCCGCGCGTACCGCGTCGCTGGTGCGCTGATCACGTGCCGGAGGTGGCACGCTCTTTCCTCGCCCGCGCGCTTCCGCTCCGCTCCGTGCGGTTGGGCGGCGGGCGTCAAGCACCGCTTGGGCCGCCGTATCAATCGGCTCATACGGCTGTGTGCGCACCTCTGGGCGGCTTGGGTCAGCCTTTGGGGGGACTGGCTTTGCTGCAGTAATGCGGGCCTCGCGCTCAAGGTTCCCATCCTCCCAACGGGCGCGTGCGTTGATCTTTGCCACAGCTACCGGATCAACGGGGACACTGAGGAGCGTTTCCGCTTCTGGTGCGGAACGCTGTGGGCCGCTCTTCACCGGCAAGAGCACTTCAAGGAGAACCGCTGGGTAGGAGAGTGGTCGATGCGCGCCGCTCGCCGGTGTTTGGGTCTTCACTGCTCGCTGTGCCCCATCTGATGTCGTCGCCATCGCCACGCGGTCGCCTGGGGACATTGAGAGTCGCCCTGTTGCTATTCCGCTGCGCTCCAGCGTGCGCGATGCTGCGCCAGGCGCCTCTTCCGGCAGCATCATTGTTGAGGCGCGACCATCTGTGGTTCGTCGCGCGGCAATCGCGATGCCGGCGGTGCGCGCAACAAGTACTTCACTGCGGGTCAGCGCAACGAGCCCAACCGCGGACTGGTTGCCAAGTTGTTTCTGCGCGAATGCAAGTGCGCGACGCGCACGCTCCGGGGGGCTGGCTGATGCGTCGTTATCGAACGCGTTTAGCGTTCCGATTGCCACCTTTTGTAGTTGGTCAGGGCTTGCGCCGTTCTGCGAGATGAGCAGTGTGCGAGTTCCAAGCGTGCGCTCTTCAGACGGACCTTTCGGGATGCGCGCAAGCAGCAGCCAACCTGGGCCAGATGCTGGCTCGGCCGCCGTTAACACTGCCGGGTGGATCGTTTGTTCAGAGTGATTCATACGTTGAGAATACGCTCACTCTCTGCCGCTGCTTGGCGCGGCGATGCGCACCGTCAGCCCAAGTGAGCGCTCGCCACCTGGCCGTTCGCTGAAGGCGCGGGCAATCTCCGCACCACGGAGGTGCAGCTCTTGCGCCGCCACAGGGTTAGCCACCTCAACAATCAAGCGGCCGCGCTCAATAGCGACAAGGTGACTCGCTGCGGCGAGGTGTGGCGCGACCTCTCGGAGTAGGTCGCCGAATACGCCCATCGTGCGGGCAAAGCGCAACTCCTCTTCAAACCCGAGGGCGCGCGCCGCCTCTGGAAGCAGGCCGGCAAGCTCCTCTGGTCGACCCTTGCGGGTGCGCTTGCTGCTCATGTCGCCACCGAGCTACCGCCTGGGCCGCGTTTAATTTCGCGTGAGGTCGCGCGTGCCACTAACCCTGGCGCTAGGTCGTCAAGCGCGGTCGCCGTGATGATGCTCTGCGGCAGCGCGGCGATACGTGCCACCAGGTGCTCGCGCCGCTGTGGGTCAAGCTCTGAGAACGCGTCGTCGAGGAGAAGCACTGGTGGGTGTCCGTGTTCGTCGGTCAGCAGTGTGATCTCGGCGAACAGAAGTGCGAGAAGGAGGCTGCGCTGCTGTCCGCGTGATGCCGTTGGGGCGATATCGCTGCCGCCAACATGGAAGGCGATGTCATCACGATGTGGGCCAACCAGTGTGTACCCCTGATACCCCTCCGTCTCTGCGGTTTGATCAAATGATTCTGCAAGCCGTGTCGCACACTCGCTCGCGCTCTCATCCGCGAGATACCTCTCGCGCGAGAGATAGTGTGTCTCGAGGGCCTCCTCGCTCGGTGCAACCTCGTTGTGCGTTGACGCAAGAACCGGCGCAAGTGCGGCGAGGAGTGCGAGCCGTCCGGCCACCACCTCTGAACCGGTGGTGATCAGCATCTCTGTCCATGGGCGCATTTCGCTGGAGATCGCACGCCGTGCTGCGCCGTCAACCTCAAGTGCGTCTTTTAACAACCGGTTGCGCTGGCGGAGCGCGCGCTCGTAGCGCGTCAGTGTTGTCTCATAGCCGCGCTGCCACTGCGAAGCGACGCGATCAAGCAGGCCACGGCGCACGGCGGGAGCCCCGACCACAAGACCGGTCTCTTCAGGGACGAACGCTGCGACGCGCAGCCGTTCCCCCAGCGCCGCAGTTGTGCGCGGCGCTCCATTGAGGATGTGCTTTGCCCTCCCAGCGCGCGAGATCTCTACCCCGAGTGCGGATTGCGCCAGCGGGTCGGCGGGGTCGGCACCTTGGTCGCGAACAACCACGGTGATTGCGGCCTGGTCGCCATCACCAGCGATCACTTCGCGCAACGCGCCGGCACGGTGCGAGCGACCTGTTGCGGCGATGATGCACGCCTCTAACACCGTTGTTTTCCCGGCGCCGTTCTCGCCCCAAAAAATGTGCGGGCCTGGCGTCAGCCCGACGTTGCCATCGGCCCAGCTGCGAACCTGGTGGAGTCGCACGCTCTCAATCATTGCTGCGCCGCGCGTTCGCGAGCGGTGGGGATCAGGAGGGTGTGCGCACCGGCATCACAACGTGCAGGTAGTCGCGACCGTCAAGCGGGCGAAGCAACCCGGGTGCAACAGGGCCGGTGAGCTCGAGTGAGAATTGATCAGCCTCAACGCGTGAGAGCACATCAACAAGGTACTTCGCGTTGAACGCGATCGTTGTCCCCTCGCCCTCAACCTTCGCCTCAATGTGCGCTGCGTGGTCGCCAACATCCGCCGCTGCGGTGATGTCGATCGCACCACCACCGGTGGTGGTGATTGCGAAGCGCACGATGTGCGCAGACGCGTCGGCAACAACTTGCGCCAGTTTTACTGCCGAGAGGAAGCTGTCTCGGTCAAGTGTCACCTTAGTGGTGTGGCTTGTTGGGACAACTTGCTGGAAGTTCGGGAACTGTCCCTCGATCAGTCGGCTCACCAGCATGGTGTCGCCGAGCTTGAACTGCAGCTGATTCTTTGCCGCGGTGAAGGTGATCTCAACAAGATCATCAACATCGGAGAGGAGGCGGAGAAGTTCGGCATACGATCGTGCCGGCACGATCATGCTGGTCTCAGGTGCCGTCTCTGCGAGTGGGGCCCCCGCTACTGCGATTCGGTAGTTGTCGGCGGCGGCAAATGTTGCCTTCTCGCCGGTGAACTTCGTCAACACGCCGGTAAGGATCGGTCGAGCCTCGTCGCCTGCGGCGGCGAACACGGTTGACTCAAGTGCGGCCTTGAGCGCCTTTTGTGTGATGCGTGCAGTTGGCCGCTCGCCGGCGGCGCCCACTGGTGGGTAGTCATCGGCCGGTGTGGCGCGAAGGTGTGAGGCGTTCCGGCCGCACTTGATCTGCGCGCGCCCATCGGCAAGGAGGGAGAGGTCGATCTTCTCGTTTGGAAGGCCGTTCACGACGTCGGCGAGCAGCCGGGCCGGGATGGTGGTGGAGCCCTTCTCTTCAACCTTCGCTGGAACCCAGTGGGTGATTGCGATGTCGAGGTTTGTGGCAACAAGGCGAAGCCCACCGTCTTCGGTACCGAGGTAGACGTTCGACAGGATCGGCAGGGTGTTGCGGGTCGCCACAGCATGGCCAACGATGGCGAGGCCGCGAGCGAGGTGGTCCTGAATTACCGAGAGCTTCATCTGTTCCTCCACATATAGGTTCCCTCTCTAGGGTAATAGTGTCTTAGTTGTTTTATCTCGTCATCACCGTATTCGTACTGTGGGCAGCGTGGAGAGCCGTGCTCACCTTCGCACAAACTAGCCGTGGGAAGGACCCCTCCCTGCGTGGAGAACCCCCACCCGGCCCCCTCAAAACACCCCAGAACTGGGGAGACCGTGCGGAGAACCACACCGGGTTACCCACACCCCTCTTCACACCCTTCTCGAAAAACCCCCACGGAACCACACCTTGAGAGGCTTTATCCACGAGATGTCCACACCCCTACTGAGGGTTACGGGCGGGCGGCAACCCCCTGGCCGAGGCGAAGAAGGGCTTCGCGGAGCAGGGCGACCTCCCGGCGGAGCTCCCCGTCGTAGCTCATCTCCCGCTCGATCTTGGTGCAGGCATGAATGATGGTGGAGTGGTCGCGCCCGCCCAAGGCGGCCCCGATGCGAACGAGCGAAGCATCGGTCTCCTCACGGGAGAGGTATGCCGCGATCTGTCGCGGGGTCACAATCTCTCGGTCGCGCTTTGGGCCACGGAGCTGCTCAACCGTCAGGCTGAAGTGCTCAGCTACGGTGGCGACAACCTGCTCCGGCTCAAGGATGCGCTTCGGGTTTGGGTAGACAGCCTCGTTGAGCACACGTGCGGCAAGTTCCATCGTGACGGGCATGCCACTCAATCGACCGACGGCAACGAGGCGGGTCAGCGCACCTTCGAGCTCCCGAACGTTGCTCTGTACACGCCGGGCAACCTGCTCAACAACCTCGTTTGCGACGATGACACCACTCTCTTCCGCCTTGGCGCGAAGAATTGCGATACGTGTCTCAAGGTCTGGCGACGAGATGTCGGCGATGAGCCCCCACTCAAATCGTGAGCGAAGGCGCTCCTCGAGGAGTGAAATCTCTTTCGGCGTGCGGTCCGAGGTCAAGACGATCTGCTTCCCCGCGGAGTGCAGCGCGTTGAACGTGTGGAAGAACTCTTCCTGCGTGCGCTCCTTATCGGCGAGGAACTGAATGTCGTCAATGAGCAACACATCAATCTTGCGGAAACGTGAACGGAACGCCTCGGCGCCGCTCTGCTGAATGCTGGTGATGAACTCATTCGTGAACGCCTCGCCGGTGATGTACAAGACCTGTCGCTTCGGCGATCGTTCGGCAACAGCGTTGCCAATTGCGTGTAACAGGTGTGTCTTGCCGAGGCCAGTTCCGCCGTACAAGAAGAGCGGGTTGTATGCACCACCTGGCCGCTCAGAAACCGAGAGCGACGCTGCGTGTGCAAGACGGTTTGCTGCACCAACGACGTATGTTGAAAATGTGTAGCGCGCATTCAAGTTCGTGGCGCGCGTTGGCACATCGCGATCAATGATGCGCACGCTCTCCTGTGGGGCGGTGATGCGTGGCGCCGCGTCAACAGTGGAGACACCCTTCCCTTTTGCGGCGAGCGCACCGTGCGCGTCGAGCTCCGCGTCACTCACCACTTCAACAGAGAGCGTGACGCTGTAGCCAACAACCTTCGCCAACGTTTGTGCAATCAGGGAGCGATAGCGCTCATCAACCCAATCTTTTGCGAATCCGGAGGGAACACCGAGAACAAAGGTTGTCGTTGATTCATCGACGCGAAGGAGTGCGGTGCGACGGAACCAGGTCTCAAAGGTGGCCTGCGAGAGGCTGATCTCCAGCTCTCCGAGGACTGCGCGCCAGACCTGTCGTCGATCCATTCCGCAGCGCCCCCCTGTGTTCCGTTGGTGTGCGCCACCAACACTGCGGCAGAAGAGCGGGGCCGCCGAGGAGTCGGCGGTACCACCCTGGTGCAAGATTAAGTCTGCGCTGACCGGCTTACGCCGGCCCCTCCCACAGCCCCGTGAAAGAGACCAACCGACGGTGTGATGTCGTTCGGGCCCTTTGTGGGGAGGCGCAGAATAGCACCCGCGGCGCTTCCTGCAAGCCCAGGCTCACCGCAATTTTAGATACCCCCTAGGGGTATCTGGGGAAATCCCCGTTACAGGGGTCGGAATTGACACCGCCGCCTGCGAGGAACGATACTTCCCCTCTCGGAACCGCCCTCTTCGCGGCCTGAGTGAAAACCAGGAAGAACCCCTCGGGGGCCACCGCCGACGACGGCAACCGTGGCACCTGAGACCACCAGATCGGAGCGATACCAATGAAGCGAACGTATCAGCCGAAGAAGCGCCAGCGGTTCCGCGAGCACGGATTCCGTAAGCGCATGTCGACAACGTCCGGCCGTCGGGTTCTTGCCCGACGCCGCGCACGCGGTCGCAAGCGCCTCACCGTCTGATCAAGGCGGCGCGTACGCGCCCCAGGAGCATCGACATGTTGCGCACCCCCTCTGACTTCGCTGCGTTAAGCGCCGCACCCGGCGTTACTACGCCGCTGCTGGGCATTCGCCATCGCACCATCGCCGTCACAGAGAACACCGCATCGCTCCGACTCGGTATCGCCACCAGCCGCAAGGTAGGGAACGCGGTGGTGCGCAATCGCATTCGTCGTCGACTCAAGAGCATCGCACGCGAGCTTGCTCCGCAGGTGCGCCCTGGCGCAGAGATTCTCATTGGCGTTCGCGCCGCCGCAAGCACCGCTTCCAGCGGAGAGCTTCGCGCCGCGTTCACCGACTGCCTACGTCGCGCCCGACTCGTTGAGGTGTCGGCATGAGCGCCCTGCGTTCCATCGCCAACCTTCCAGCAACCGCAGGAACACTTCTCATTAAGGCATATCGCGCGTTGTTCTTTTGGCTCCCGTCGAGCTGCCGCTTCGAGCCGAGCTGCTCGCGCTACACAGAGGAGGCGATCGTGAAGTACGGACTGCTCAAAGGGTCTTGGATGGGGGCCAAGCGCATTAGTCGCTGCTCCCCACTGAACGTTGGCGGATTGGACCCAGTCCGATGAGCCGCCACACGCTGAAGGTTCTCGCACTGCTCGGCTTCGCGCTGCTTCTCGTTGCCGCCTGTGGCGGTGCCAGCGCAACGGCGAGCGTGAGCCCAACACCACATCCACCACTTGTCCCAGCAACACCCGGAGCTGATCCGTTCAGCCTGCTCGCCTGGCTCTTCACGCCCATCTTCCAGGCGCTCTTTATCGGACTAGTGCTGCTTGACCACCTGACCGGTGATGTCGGGATCTCAATTCTGATCCTGACCCTCGTCATCCGTCTAGTACTGCTCTCGCCGTATCGCAAGCAGCTGGTGTCGCAGAAGCGTACACAGCTCCTCGCGCCAGAGGTGGCCGAGATTCAGCGCCGCTACAAGGGCGACAAGGTGAAGATTCAACAGGCGCAGATGGAGCTGTACAAGTCGCGTGGCGTCAGCCCATTCGGCGGCTGCCTCCCAACACTCCTCCAGTTCATCGTGTTGATCCCGATGTACACGGTGATCTCCAATGGGCTCACAAACCCAAACCCAACGGCGATGTTGAACGTCTTCGGCTTTGACATTGGCAAGGCAATCGGACTGGTGTGCGCGAACGGATTCGGCACCGCCGCCTACGACAACATGAAGCCGTGCATCGAAGCAACGGTGCCATGGCTTGGGGGCCTAAACGCATCTAAGCCATCGGTCATCCTTATTGCTGGCTTCGGCATCTCGATTCTCGCAATCATCAGCGCACTACTTCAAGTTGTTCAGACGCGCATGACGATCAATCGCAATGCGCCGAAGAACGATCCAACGGCGGGGGCACAGGGGCAGACCCTGGTCTTCCTCCCACTCATCTCGGTACTGTACGGTGGGATTCTTCCCGCCGGCCTGTTCATCTACTGGATCTCGTCCACGCTGTTCTCAGTCGTTCAGCAGTACTTGATCCTCGGCTTCGGTGGGCTCTTCCCGCTCTTCGGCTGGATGCCCGCCTTTGCCGCTAACCATGCCCCGCGCTTCCCAGTACCAATGCCGGAATCGATTCCGGATGTTGCTGGGGATGCGGTGGTACCACACGAACGAACGGAGCTTGACCGCGCCGCATCAGCGGCCGCCACGATCCGTTCGGCGAAGAAGCGCGACCGACATGGTCGACGAGGGAGTAAGTAATGGCGAACGAGAGCGCATATCAGGAGTTCACCGGCAAGAGCGTTGAAGAGGCACTGAAAGGTGCCTGCGAGGCGTTCAAGGTCGGCATCGGCGATCTCGATTTCGAGATCATTGCCCCAGGGTCACGTGGCGTACTCGGCATGGGCGCAGAGCCTGCCCGCATCGTCGCCGCGCCAATTAGCGCACTCGGTGGCGCCGCTCCAAAGCGTGCCGGCGAGTCAAGCCGCCCAGCACCAGCGCCGGTTCGCGAAGAGCGCGCGCCGCGCCCAGCGCCACGCAGCGATGCACCAGTGCCGCGAGCAGCTGCGCCACAAGCGGCAGCGCGCCCAGCGCCACGCGGCGATCGTGGCCCACGACCAGAGCGTGCACCGCGCCCCGAGCGCGCACCACGTGAGGATCGCGAGCCACGAGAGCGACGCGAGCGCAGCGAGACAACGCCAGAGATGATCAGCGGCGGCAAGGAGATTCTGGAGACGCTGGTGAAGCACCTCGGCTTTGAGGCTGAAGTGCGCACCACTGGAACTGGCGCTGACACCGTGTTGAACGTTGCCGGCACCTCACCAGAGGCGGTCGATGAGCTGAACAACCTGATTGGCGGTCGCGGTGAGCGACTCCAGGCGATTCAGCACTTGGTCAACCTGATGCTCAGCCGCAAGATGGGCGAGTGGGCACGCGTCACCGTTGACATCGAAGAGTATCGAGGTCGACGTGAGGCACAGCTCCGTGCACTCGCACGCAAGGCGGCAGACCGCGTCAAGGAGACCGGCCGCGCCGTGCAGCTGGAGCCAATGACGGCGCTGGAGCGCCGCTGGATCCACGTTGAGCTTCAGGAGATGGA
>JBAXWE010000049.1:0-6636 GCA_037128565.1 bacterium | reverse complement strand
ATTGAGTTGTGGATAGCCGCGGGCATCTGGTAGGTCGAGGCCAGCATCGGCGAGGGTGCGCTCTAGTTCCGATACTCGCGAGGCGTAGGTGCAGTTTGTGCCGCCCGAGGCTGCACACCCGCCACCGTCAAGATCGGCGGCGATGTTCTCTCGGGTGAGCGAGACGGCGTTACGGTCGGCCCCTTGTACCTTCGCCTGCAGGCGAGCGAGCGAGGCGGTAAGTGTGGCTTTAGGCAGGATTGGGACCGTAAGTCCGCGTGTCTGCCAAGGCGCCCACGCCTCCTTCAAGGTGAAGGTAAGTGCGCCGTCTGCACCTGATACAACGGAGGTGAGGTGATTGCTCACCACAGCGCAAATATCACTCACGAGTGGGCAGCGAGTTGAGGAGGCTAGGTCGTAGGTGAATTTCACATCTTCAACAGTGAGTGCCGATCCGTCGTGGAATGTGAGACCCGAGCGCAGCGTCACGCGCCACTTGGTGCCCCCAGCGGCGCTTACGGCATCGCTAGTAGCAAGAATTGGGCTTGGCGCGAAGCTCGCGTCGGCGCGATAGAGCCCCACATTCAGCATTGACCCGACGAGTGCGGAGGCGTCATCGGTATAGGCCAACTCCAAACCGCCCGGTTCGCCCACGATACCGACATGAATAGTCCGAGCTGAGAAGACTGAGCAGCCAGAGAGCAGCGTGGAAGCTAATAGCCCTGCGGCGAGGATGTTTAGGCTCCGATGCATCAGTGCCCCCCTCTTCGCTCCCTCGTAGATCGGCTGGTGCCGATCTACTCACAGGATAGGGGGTCGCCCCACACTTTTGTGGCGGGGTGATCCTCCCGCACGAATCACCTATGCGGCGAGGGCAGCATAGGCGCGCTCGACGAGCCCGCACTCAGTCTGGAAGTCGAGGAGGGCAATTGCCTCCTCCATCGGGACCCAGCGAACCTCGTCAAACTCATGATCCCACTGATCAAATGATCCACCGATGGCCTCCATAAGGTAGTAGTGAACGGTCTTGTCAATCCGCTCGCCTCCCCGAGTGAAGGAATAGTGAATCGCATCAAAATACGAAAGGATCTGCACCTCGAGCCCAGTCTCCTCGCGCACCTCGCGGAGGGCCGTCTCTTCACGGGTCTCGCCCGCCTCTGGGGTCCCCTTCGGCAGCGACCAGACAAAGCCGTCGCGCTCTCGTCGGCGGCGCCCAATGACGATCTCTGGTCGACCCCCGACGCCTCGAATCACGAGGCCGCCGGCCGACATTGCGCTGCGGCGTGTCGCTCCCATGTACTGCTCCCTTACCTCATCGATGGGCGGACGGCCAGGGCCGTACCTGCAATTGCGCCGATGGTAGCCTCCGCAGCGGCCGAGCGCTGCTCAGGCGCGGGGCGCTACCCTACCCTCAGGCGTGCTGACGCACGGGCGCGCCAGCAAAACGGACTGGAGGCCCTGTGGGAGACGACTTCTCGGCGCGAACGTCGCTCGGTTCGGGCCTACCCGATCGCATCGCCCTCGAGCTTCTGCCACGACCCGCAACCCCCTGGGCCCAACTTCCGCTGGTGTTGAAGATCCTTATTGAGGGCGCGGCCCGACGCTCTGGCGATGGCTTTGTGCAACCAGAGGACCTGCACGCCTACCTGGCCTGGCGACCGGGTGCCGGCGCCTCGGCGACCGGCGATGAGCGCGAGGTCCCGTTCTCCCCTGCACGCGTCGTGCTGCAGGACTTCACCGGCGTGCCCGCCGTTGTTGATCTTGCTGCCCTCCGCAACGCAGCCACTGAACTGGGCATCAATCCACATCGCATCAACCCACAGGTTCCCGCCGACCTCGTGATCGACCACTCGGTGCAGGTTGATCGCTGGGCAACGCGCGAAGCACTCGAGCAGAACGTTGCCAAGGAGTACGAGCGCAACACCGAGCGCTATCAGTTGTTGCGCTGGGCGCAGGGTGCCTTCGACAAGTTCCGCGTCGTTCCACCCGGAGCGGGCATCGTGCACCAGGTGAACCTGGAGAACCTCGCCACCGTAGTCCGCGTCGAAGAGGTTGACGGCTCGCCACTCGCCTTCCCTGACAGCTGCGTCGGCACCGACTCGCACACCACCATGATCTCGGGCCTCGGTGTTCTTGGATTTGGTGTTGGCGGCATCGAGGCCGAGGCGGTCCTGCTCGGCGAGCCACTCTTCTCGCCAATCCCCACCATCGTGGGCCTACGACTTACCGGGCGGCTCCCAGCGGGAACCACGGCGACAGATCTTGTGCTCACCGTCACGGAGCGCCTCCGCGCGCACGGCGTGGTTGGTGCCTACGTTGAAGCGTTCGGCGACGGCCTCGCAACGATCTCCCTCGCTGATCGCGCAACGATCGCCAACATGTCGCCCGAGTTTGGTGCAACGACCACCCTCTTCCCCATCGACGAGATCACGCTCGACTACCTGCGCACGACCGGACGAAGCAACGAGAGCATTGCCCTCGTTGAAACGTACGCCAAGGCACAGGGACTCTGGCGCACGCCCGGCGCCGAACCGCTCTACGACGCAATCGTCCACATCGAGCTTGGCGAAGTCGTGCCATCCCTTGCTGGTCCGCGCCGTCCGCAGGACCGCGTCCCTCTGCCGAACCTCGGTGCGAGCTTCGCCGCCGCCTACCCAGACCGCGCCGGCGCAGACGCACATCGCGCCACCGCAACCTCAACGAACGGCGCATACGAACTGCACGATGGTGCGGTGGCGATTGCTGCAATCACCTCGTGCACCAACACCTCGAACCCGTCGGTGATGATCGCCGCCGGCCTCCTCGCGCAGCGTGCCATCGCGCGCGGCATGCAGGTGCCAGCCTGGGTGAAGACGAGCTTGGCGCCAGGCTCGAAGGTGGTCACCGCCTATCTCGAACGAGCTGGCCTCCTCGCACCGCTTGAAGCGCTCGGCTTCAATGTGGCCGGATACGGCTGCACCACCTGTATCGGCAACTCCGGTCCGCTTGACGCGGGTGTCTCTGCCGCAATCGAGGCAGCGGACCTCACCGTGGCCGCGGTCCTCTCGGGGAATCGCAACTTTGAGGGGCGCATTCACCCATCGGTGCGCGCCGCCTACCTCGCCTCTCCGCCACTCGTTGTGGCGCTGGCACTCGCCGGGCGCGTCACGCTCGACCTCACGCAAGAGCCCATCGGCAACGACAAGAGCGGCACCCCCGTCTTCCTGCGCGACCTCTGGCCAAGTGACGACGAGATCAGCACCGCCGTTGCCGCCGCCGCCGATGCGTCGCTCTACCGCAGCAGCTACAAGGATCTCTTCGCCGGTGACGAGCGCTGGCAGCACCTTGCGAGCCCAACGGGCGAAACGTATGCATGGGACGCCAGTTCCACCTATGTTTCGCGACCAGCCTTCACCGAGGGGATCACCCCCGAGCCGCAGCCGATCGCCGACATCCGCAGTGCACGCGCTCTCCTCATGCTTGGCGACTCGGTGACGACCGATCACATCTCCCCCGCCGGATCGATCCGCATCGACTCCCCCGCTGGCCGCTGGCTCACTGGGCACGGCGTCGCCGCTGGCGACTTCAACTCCTACGGCGCACGGCGTGGCCATGACCAGGTGATGATGCGCGGCACCTTCGCGAACATTCGCCTCCGCAACGCCCTCGCTGGCGGCAAGGAGGGCCCGATCACCCGACACCATCCGTCGGGCGAGATCCTCGCTGTTGCCGATGCCTCCGCGCGCTATCAAAGCGAGGGGAGCGACCTGATCATCCTCGCCGGCAAGGAGTACGGCTCAGGCTCGTCGCGCGACTGGGCCGCAAAGGGGACACGCATGCTCGGCGTGCGCGCCGTGATCGCACAATCTTACGAGCGCATCCACCGCTCCAACCTGATCGGCATGGGTGTGCTGCCGCTGCAGTTCCTGCCAGGCGAAAGCGCCGAGTCACTGGGTCTCATTGGCACCGAGCGCTTCTCCATCGCAGGGATCGGAACCTGTACCGCACGCGCCGCCCTCCGTATCAGTGCACAGCCCGTCGACGACACCGATGCGCCGACAGGAGCCGCTAAAGAGTTCTCCGTGCTCGTACGCCTCGACGGCCCAAATGAGGTGAATACCTACCGCAATGGCGGCATCATGCCAGCGGTGCTGCGAAGGATGGCGAAGAGCAGCTAGCGGCTAGGCAAAAATGGTGGGCGATACTGGACTCGAACCAGTGACCTCACGGATGTGAACCGTGCGCTCTAACCAACTGAGCTAATCGCCCTAGGGCGGAGATTCTACTAGGTTCGCTCCTACAAGTTCGAGACGATCACGTCGCGGAGCAGGTTCAGCACAACCATTGTGGCTAGCGGCGACCAGTCAACACCGCCAAAGGTTGGCAGGATGCGGCGTGCTGGGGCGAGGATCGGCTCGCTCATGTCGACGAGGATGCGTGAGAGGCGACCCGACCCGGCGGGGTCAAACCAGGAGATCAGCACGCGACCCAAGACCACCCACCAAAGGGTCTGAAAGATCAGGTCAACGGCGGTGATCAATGAAAACGGCATGCCTACAGCCTACCCGCGCGGCCCAAAGAGCGCGCTACCGATGCGCACCTCGGTGGAGCCCTCGGCGATCGCAACCTCAAAGTCTGCACTCATCCCTGCTGAGCGTAGGGGGCCAATCGTGAGGTCAAGCGCAACAGCGTCCCGCTCCACCTGCGCTGCAAGGTTTCGAAATGCGACGAAGGTTGGGCGTGACGCCTCGCCCCCCACGGTGAGACGGCCAACGGTAAATAGACCGCTCAGGGTGACCGGCGCATGTTGGACGATTGCGGCAATGGCGGGCAGTGCCGCGTGGAGTTCAACCGAGCTAAATCCTGATTTTGCTGGATCTTGGTCCACATTCACCTGCAGAGCAATCTGCACTGGACGAGCCGACTCTGTTGCAATCGCCGCGATGCGCTCAAGGAGGGCGACGTCCCCCACTGTGGCAATGCGATCCGCAACTGCTATCGCGCGTCGAGCCTTGTTCGACTGCAGCGGCCCGATTAAGACCCACGTGAACTGCACGCCTGGCCGCAGAGCTTCAACGGCGGCACGCTTCGCCTCCAGCTCTTGCACACGGTTTTCGCCGAACTGTGTGGCCCCCGCGTCAACCACGGCAACGATCTGTTCCGCGGCTACACCCTTCGTGACAACCATTAGCTGTGTGGAGCCTGCATCTCGCCGAGCGCTGGACTCGGCAGAGCGCACTCGCGCCAGTACCTCGTGATACCTGTTGGCAAGAGCGGCGCTATTCAGCATCGTCTGGGGTTACCCCCAGCAACTAGAAGATGCGCTTGCGCGGGCGCAGGAACGCTGGGATCTCAAGTTCGCTTGACTCAACCTCTTCCGGCTGTGGAGCGTTTGGGAGGAGCGCCTGTTCACCGTTATCGCTGGTGAGCGGGGTTGGCTCGGGTGTTGGCGTGTAGGTGAAGCTCTCCGACGGTGTCTCCTGCACGGCGACACCGTCGCCGCGAAGGCTCCAAGCGCCACTCTCCGTCGCACGGTATGGCGCGCGCGGGCTGGAGGCTGACCCTTGTCGTTCGGCGGAGAACCCGGTCGCGATGACGGTGATCTGAATCTCATCGCCAAGTGACTCGTCAAGCGAGGTACCGAAGATGATGTTTGCCTCGTCATCCGCACGCGCCGTGATGTGGTTAATCGCCTCATTTACCTCATGCAGGGTAACGGTCGCCGAGGCAGCTACGTTGATCAGCACACCTGTCGCTCCCTGAATGTCAACCTCAAGAAGTGGTGATGCGATCGCGATCTCGGCGGCCGCCGTGGCACGGTTCTCACCACTAGCGCGCCCGATCCCCATGAGAGCGGAGCCAGCGTCGCGCATGATCGAGCGTACGTCGGCGAAGTCAAGGTTAATGATGCCTGGCACCGTGATCACGTCGCTGACACCCTTGACCGCCTGGCGCAGCACGTCGTCTGCAATGCGGAAGGAGTCTTCCATTGAGGTCTGTCGGCTGACGACGCTGAGGAGTCGTTCATTCGGAATAATGATCAGCGTGTCGACATGCTTGCGCAGCTCGCTGGCTGCCGCTTCGGCGACGGCAGCGCGACGTCGTCCCTCAAAGACAAAGGGCTTGGTGACAATGCCGATTGTCAGGGCGCCGATCTCCTTAGCGATCTTTGCAACGACAGGTGCGGCGCCAGATCCAGTGCCACCACCCATGCCAGCGGTTACAAAGACAAGGTCGGAGCCCTCAAGGGCGGCGCGAAGGTTCTCGATGTCTTCTTGAGCAGCCCGTTCGCCGATGGCAGAGTCACCACCCGCCCCGAGGCCACGAGAGATTCCGTCGCCGATGCGAATGCGGGTTGGCGCATGGGACTTCACTAGTGCCTGCGCATCGGTGTTCACGGCAATGAACTCCACGCCAAGGAGCTCGGCGCGAATCATGCGGTTGACGGCATTGGATCCTGCGCCGCCAACGCCGACGACGCGAATGAGCGCGAAATTCTCGGTTTGCGCTGCCATCGACTCCATGCCCTCCGGACCTGTTGCCTCGACTCTGCGCCGCCCGGGGCTAGCCCCGATTAGACGACGCCCTCCCGTCGATCCCGCGAAGTGTAGCAGCGCCTCGCCCGCAGTTCGCGGCGGGTTGGGCTATCCCCGGATGCGCCCGAGGAGGTTGCGGGCG
>JBAXWE010000048.1:0-6823 GCA_037128565.1 bacterium | reverse complement strand
ATCATGCAGTGCCGCTCGGGGGGCCGCTCAGGTCAAGCAGCGCTGGCGCTGCGCACCGCTGGAC
This sequence comes from bacterium, assembly GCA_037128565.1. Classification (GTDB taxonomy): domain Bacteria; phylum Chloroflexota; class Limnocylindria; order Limnocylindrales; family Limnocylindraceae; genus Limnocylindrus. Next base: position 6,759 of record JBAXWE010000048.1, on the reverse strand, counting down.
GCGCGAACGTCGCGAATCTTGCAGGCGGTATTACCGACTGGGAGGCCGCAGGGCTCCCACTTGAATACGGGGAATAAGCTGCGCATTTGACGGTTTGCCCCGCGCTGCCGATACTTCGCGAGCGGGGTGGAGCAGTGGCAGCTCGTCGGGCTCATAACCCGAAGGTCGGTGGTTCGAATCCATCCCCCGCAACCAACAGGACTTCAACCCCGTATCGGGGCACGCCCACCTATGGACCCGTAGCGAAGGTGGTGATCTCTTCGACGCTCGTGAATGGGCCCACGCGGTAGTCAAGCACCACGCCCTTCGCGTCAATGAGTAGGGTCAGAGGCGCAGCATTCACCGGGACTTGTCCCGCAATCGCTCCATCCGCATCAATGAGGGTGGTCCATGGTGCGCCAAGCTTGAGCGCAGCATCCCCAGCGGGCCCAACTGCATCCTTATAGAGGACGCCAACCACGGTTGCTACATTAGTGGTGCCGGATGCGTACTTATACAGGAGCGGAATCTCATCGCGGCAGGGGATGCACCAACTCGCCCAAAAATTCAACAGGATGCGCTGCTTGCCGCGCGCAACAGTCGACCACGATGTGATGGTCGTGATCGGCTTGCTGAGCGGATGCGCCTTGCCGATTCGCATCGTGCGTCCGAGCAGCGGGTCACCGCCGGTTGCAGGCGCGGAGAGTGCGGCAATGAGGCTGATTATCACGCCAGCGATGACCAGTGTTGCGAGGGAGCGCGAGTTCCGCTTCAGGCGAATCACTGGACGACGATTGCCCCCTGCATGTTGGGGTGAACGGTGCAGACGAAGACGTAAGTCTTCCCCGCGGTGAGGGCCGGGACATCGTAGGTGCGCTCATCGACGCCGTTGAAGATCTCGCCCTGGTAGACCTCTGGCCCGGTACCACTCTCCTCGTGGATCGCGACGTTGTGCGGGATGCCCGCATCTTTGTTGACGAAGTGAATGGTGAATGGCGCGCCGGCTGGCACGGTGATCGAGGCGGTCTCAAAGGCGACGAGCTTTGCGCAGATCGTGACGGTCGCCGTTCCGCCCTCGGCGCATGCAACCGGCTCGCCACTTGGTGAGGGGCTCGCGTCACTTCCACCGATGACTCCAGCCTGTGAGCCGGCGAAGAAGACGAAGATCAGGCTGAAGAGGGCGATCGCGAACTTTGGGGCCTTGCGCGGGGTTGGATTGACGAGGTGGCCGGTCGTGTCGGCTTCGGCGGTGGCGCGATATTCGCGGCCGGCATCAAGCAGCCAGCCGATCAGCGCGAGTACGGTCATCAGGGTGCCGAGGAGCGCGAACTGCAGGCCGATTGCAACGCCGAAGAGCATCACGGCGGCGCCAGCGCTGACGAGGAGTGGGAGGAGTGATGGCGGCGGCAGATGCACACCCTCTGGTGGACCGCTCGGAGCGGTAATTTCCGAAAGCTGGTCTGCGCGGAGCGCTAGTGCGGATCCTGCACCGAGCGCGTCGTACTCGCGAACCGCCTCGCGACCCCAGGCGACAAGCGCCAAGACAAAGAGGAGCCCTGAAACGGCGAGTGCGGGGCCACCGAGGGCAACGGAGAAGAAGAGCGTCGCTGAGGCTGCTGAGATGAGGAACGGAGCGAGACTCGGGCCGGGCAGATGAATACCTGCTGGCACCTGTGGCTTGCGCATTGGCATACCGATGCGGCGAGGGCCGGCACGGCGGAAGCGCCAGAATACCCAGCCGTAGAAGGCGACGACGAGCAGAAGGACGCCGAGTGGAATGAGTTTGATCAGGGCACCCCAGTCAGGGGCGACGAATGGTCCAAGGAGTGAGATCACCCACTCAAGCAGGGAGCGGAGAAACTCCATGTCGACGGTGGTCCGTTACCCGTTGGTGTTCATCGCGTGGATCAGGATCAGCGACATGGTTGTCATGGCGATACCGAGGGCGAAGAGGAGGACGGCCCCCTGCAGGTCGTTGGAGACGAAGAGGTAGACGGCGCCGATGACGACGAAGAGGAGGCCGAATGCATAGGCGAACTTGTTCATGGCTGGTCCCCCCTTCCGCCCAATGGGCTGATCTTTTGTGCTTGCACGATTGTAGCGCCGCCCAAAAAACTACGAACTGGACGAAGATGCGGGTATGACGCACCTGCTGCTGGTCCCGACCCATGGGCCGATCCCACCCGAGATCTCGCTCGAGGCGCTCCTTTATTACTGGGCCTGGCCACCTGTGGTCACCGTCGCAATCGCCGTGATCAGCCTCCTCTGGGTTCGCGCCATCCGTCAGGTGGCGCGAGAGCATCCTGGGAACCCGTATCCGCGACGCCGCACGGTGAGCCTCGCAGCCGCCTTCGCCCTCCTTCTCCTAGCGCTGCAGTCGGGCATTGAGCGCTACGACACGACCCTCTTTTCGATGCACATGATTCAGCATCTGATCCTGCTCTTCCCCGTGCCGATCCTGCTCCTGCAGGCCGGGCCGGTGACGCTGCTCCTACGCGTCGCCTCGCCGCGCTGGCGCGCGCACATCCTCGCCGTTCTGCAGAGTCGCGTCGTTGGGGTGATCAGCCATCCGCTCGTTGGCTGGACGCTCCTCGTTGCCGTGATGTGGGGGACGCACCTCTCGCTGCTCTTTGACGCCGCCCTCGAGGATCCGTTCATTCATGACATGGAACATTCGCTCTACTTGGGAACCGCGCTCCTCTTCTGGGCCCCAATCTTCTCGGTTGACCCGATCCGACACCGCCTGCGCGGCGCCGGTGCGCTCGTCTATTTGATTGCGCAGATGCCGCAGAACAGTTTCCTCGGCGTGGCGATCATGTGGTCAACCACGCCGCTCTATCCACACTACGTCACGCTGCAGCGCGCCTGGGGCCCGTCGCCACTCGAAGATCAGCAGCTCGCCGGTGCGATCATGTGGCTCGTTGGTGACGTGCTCTTCTTGGGTGCGATCTTCGCCGTACTCGCCGCTCTGGCGAAGTACGAGGATCGCCCCGAATCGCGATACGATCAGGCGCAGACGGCGGCGGCGATTGCCGAGATCCGTCGACGAGAGGTGCTCCTGGCGGAGCGGAAGAGGAGTGAAGAGTGAGCGTGGCACTTGATCCGGTCTGCGGCATGGAGGTGACGATTGCCCCTGACGCCCTTACCGCCACCATTGAGGTTGCAGGACTCGCCGTTGCCGGCCAGGCGGACCGCCATCGCGGGGCACTCGACGTGAGCGCCCCAGGGCAGGAGCGCTTCTACTTCTGCGGGCGCGGCTGCCTCCTCGACTTCCAGGACGACCCCACCCCCTTCCTAGACGCGGGGTACCAGCCCTCGGGGATGTAGGGTAAATCGGGCGGGAAGTGGTACCTTCTCGCGCACAGGTCCCCACAAGGGGAAAAGAGAGAGGAGCGCACACATGGCCTACGTGATTGCAGAACCGTGCATTGATGTACTGGACCAGTCGTGTGTCGCCGTCTGCCCTGTGGACTGCATTCACTTCGAAGAGGGGACCGACCGCAAGCTCTTCATCGACCCTGATGAGTGCATCGACTGCGGCGCCTGCGAGCCAGAGTGCCCAGTGAATTCAATCTTCCCGGCTGAGTCGGTACCGGCGCAGTGGTCTGGCTACATTCAGATCGACGCTGATTGGTACAAGGACAAGGCCGGCGCGCGCAGCGCCGTCGACACCGCCAAGCCGCGCTGAGGCGGGCGCCCTGAGCGCCGTCGCACCCTTCTCCTGTTCGTGGTGCGGACTTCCAGTTTCTGCGACCACGCTCGACGACCTCTCGGCGTGGACACTTCTCTGTGCCGCCTGTCTTGAGCGCGCGCCCGGTCAGCCATATCTGAAAACGAAACTCAAAGAGGGCCTGCGCCGTCGCGCCGAAGGTGCGCAGCCACCCGTTGGTATTCCACTCGCACCAACACCAGCAACGACCGCGACTACTGGCGCACCTGACGTTGGCGAGAGCGGTGTCCCGGCACGACTTGGCCTGCTGCCACCACCGCAACACCCTGATGAACTTGAGGCCTGGTATCTGAATCGTGCGCCATACGATCGCGGACCACTTGGTGGCGCAACGTGGCAGGGAGAACTCGATCGCGCCGTGCTCTGGCTTGACGCACTCCCATATGAAGGACGCATCGTGGAGCTCGGCGCTGGGATTGGATTCTGGACCGTGCTGCTCGCATCGCGTGGCGAGACGAGTGCCTACGATGCACGCGAAGATCGTCTTGAGCGTGCGCGCCGCCGACTGATCGCCCACGGGCTCAGCGCACACCTACATCCTCGTGCGCTCGATGCAGGGCCAGAGGGCGCTCCCGCGGGTCTGGTGGTGGTGCCATTTGTGCTGAGTCAGCTTGCCGCCGAACCGCGGGCGCGCATGATCGATGTGGCCCACGCGTGGTTAGTGCCAGGCGGCCGCATTGCGGTGATCGATCTGGCTCCACCGAACTTTGATCCAGCGACCTTGGAGCAGGCGGCGGGGGAGATGCTTGGCGCTCGGTTTACGGATCGCCGCGCCGAAGTGCTCGGGCGACACCTCGTGCTGATCGAGGCGACGGCGCGATAGCAGCCCTTACGGGTGCAGCGTGTGCGAGTCGAGGAGCCGGTTCAGGAGTTCGGGCAGGGCGTCTTTCGTAAGACCCGCGGGGCGAACTGGTGTCCCGCTGCCAATGGTTACGCCGATGATTGGGTCGTCGCTATTGGTGCCCGCTGGAATCTCAAGTGCGGCTGCAGCGGCAAGTTCCGCCATCTGATCGGCGGGGATGGTGACCCGTTCTGTGTGGTCTCCATGATCCATGATCACACGGCCATCGGCGTAGACCGAGGCCTTCTCCTCCATCCCATTCGACCAGCTACGGGTAACGGTATAGGCGGGGGTGCCGGATGGCTCGGCCGCGCTGCTGCACGCCGCCAGACTGGTGGCGGCAACGAGGGTCAGGAGCAGCACGGCCAATCGCTTCATCATGCGATTATACCCGCAGGCAGATGATGAAGGGGGAGACGATGGCAGCACAGCGTGGGGGAGCGGAAGAGCTCCGCATCCTTGAGGCACAACTTGATCGCATGCGCGGCATGCTCTTTGCCTACTCCAATCTCTTCTTCCGGCACATCACCATCTGGGGCATCGTCTCTGTTGCCCTCCTCACAATCTCGACACAGAGTGGCGCCGCCCCCGTCGCATCACTCGTTCTCTTTGTGGTGCCGTTTGCTTTTCTGGAGGCGGGCTACTACTTCTACTACACCGTGTTCGCGCGTCGGCACGCCGAGTTCATTGAGCGCACACTGAATGCACGTACCGGTCGCGAGACACTCGTCGCTCACAAGCTAGAGGCCGCCTACTTCTATCCACCCGAGGCACCCAAGCTCGCGCTCCTGAGCTTTGGTCGGCTGAGCGGCTACACCAGCGCCATGACAATCGGCTACTCCATCGCCGCACTCCTCCTGTGGGGAGCGGCAGCCAACCTCACCATGGCCCAAGTTACGGCGGGGAGCATTGGGGTAATCGTGCCCGCCCTGGCGGTCGTTTGGACCCTCCTGGTGACCGCCTATCTGCTCTGGCACTTCCTCTCCCGCCGTGACGAGGAGCGCCTCCTGGCCGCCCTACGGGTCGCCTACCCAGATGCGGTAGGCTCGCGTGGACGCGCCCGGTCCGGGCGCTAACCGACCCGCGGTCAGAGGAGTACGAGCGACGTGACCACCCCGAATCCGGGAGCGCAGCACGGTTCGATTACCGAGCTTGATCGCGTCACAATTCGCTTCGCCGGTGACTCTGGCGACGGAATGCAGCTGACCGGCTCGCAGTTCACCGCCACCACCGCACTCTTCGGGAACGATGTCTCGACCCTCCCCGACTATCCGGCCGAGATTCGCGCGCCAGCCGGCTCACTCCCTGGCGTTTCAGGATTTCAGATCAGCTTTTCAAGCGGCGACATCCACACCCCGGGCGACCGCCCCGACGTGCTCGTCGCCATGAACCCAGCGGCGCTGAAGGTGAACGTGGGCGACCTGGTACCAGGCGGCGCGATCATCGTGAACACCGACGCGTTCAACGACATCAATCTGCGCAAGGCGGGCTACGCCGAGGATCCGCTGAAGGATCAGAGCCTGCAGGGGTTCAATCTCTACGAGATTCCGATGTCGACGATGGTGGTTGGGGCCTGTGAGGGTCTTGGCCTTACCAGCAAGCAGATCGAGTTGACCAAGAACTTCTTCGCCCTCGGCGTGATGTTCTGGCTCTACGAGCGTTCCATGGCTGGCACCGAGAAGTGGATCGCCGAGAAGTTCGCTGGCAAGGATGCGATCGCCGAGGCGAACCGTCGCGCGCTGCACGCTGGCTACGCCTTCGGCGAGACGACTGAGATCTTCCACACGCACTACCGCGTGGCAGCAGCACACCTACCACCGGGCACGTATCGCAACATCACCGGCAACGAGGCGACCGCCCTCGGCTTCGTGATGGCATCGAAGCTTGCCGAGCGCGACCTCTTCTTGGCCAGCTATCCGATCACGCCAGCCTCCGACATCCTGCATCAGCTCTCTTCGTACAAGCACCTCGGCATTAAGACGGTGCAGTCGGAAGATGAGATTGCGGCGATCGGCGCTGCGGTTGGTGCGGCCTACGGCGGCGCCATGGGGATGACCACCACCTCGGGACCTGGCATGGCGCTGAAGGCTGAGATGCTCGGCCTCGCCGTCATGGTTGAACTACCACTCGTGGTGGTTGATGTGCAGCGCGCCGGCCCGTCGACGGGCATGCCGACGAAGACCGAGCAGGGCGACCTGCTAATGAGCAT
>JBAXWE010000047.1:0-7265 GCA_037128565.1 bacterium | reverse complement strand
ACGTTCTCAAAGGTGTACTCGTCGCCGATCTTGGCGCGCCAACCGTCGGTGCCGAAGAGAATCTTCGTTGGCTCGCCGATGCCCATCCCTACTCCCTCTCAGATGCGGCGCGCAGTTCACTGCCGCTCATCTGCTCGAGGTTCATCGTCGCTGCGCCGTTCGGCTGCAGGGCGATCACCCCATGCTCGTTGCTGATCACAATGGTACGCCCCCCTGGGGCCTCCATGCGAATCTCTTCGGTTGCGGTGCGTGGCAGAAGGTGCGCGCGCAGCTCACCCCACGAGCCGATGTCACTCCAGCCGCAATCAAGCGGCAGGGTGCGCACCAGCCCGGCCGCTGCTGCCGGCTCCATCACGAACGTGTCGATGGGACCCGCTGGCACCGTGCTGTATTCGCTGATGCCGTTGATCAGCGTTGGCGCAAAGCGCTGCAGTGCAGTTCGGGCGCTATCGCGTCGCCAGGCGAACGTTCCGGCATTCCATCGAGCGCCCGCGGCGATCAGTCGTTCGGCCTCGCCACGTTGCGGCTTCTCAGTAAATCTTGTGACGCGCGCGCCGTCGGCGACGATGTAGCCGAAGCCCGTCTCTGGTCGTGTCGGCACGACGCCAAGGGTGAAGAGCGTGTCGACTTCGCGGCCGGCGTGATCTGCTGCCGCCGCGAGGGCGGTGCGCCAGGCATTGGCATCGCGCACCGCATGGTCGGCGGGGATCACCAGCATCACCGCATCGTCGGGTCGATCGATGGTTGCGACCGCGAGGGCGACCGCCGCTCCCGTATTGCGGCTGACTGGTTCAGAAAGGATGTGATCGGACGCGATCTGTGGCGCGCACTCGTGCACGAGCTGCACCTGGGTCGCCGCCACCACGATATAGGTGTCGTCGATGGAGACGAGTGGTGCAAGCCGCTCAAGGGTGACGGCAAGCGGGCTGCGCCCATGCAAGAGCGGCAGGAACGGCTTCGGCCGATTGGGGCTACTTAGGGGCCAGAGGCGGGTTCCGCCGCCACCGGCGAGAACGACCGCGTAGGGTCGACTACTCATCTGCGGCATCGTAGCGTGCGGGCTATTGGGCGGACGAGGCTGGGTCTGATTTGTGCTCAGCGCCCGAGGAGGCGCCGCAGCATGCGCGGCACCGAGATGCCGCTGCGACGGATCACCAGCCGCTCCTCAAATTCGGCCTTCACGCTGTAGCCGAGTGAGGTGTACACGGCGATGGCGGCCACATTGTCGCGCTGCACATTCAACACCACCTCGTCGCAAAATCCGAGCAGGGCATCGGTCACCGCCGAGGTGTTCGCGTGGGCGTAGCCGTTGCCGCGTGCGCTGCTCGCGGTGAGCACGTTGCCCACGACGGCGATCCGCTCACGCCGGCCAACCACATGCGTGCCTGCCGCGGCGACCAACTTGCCGTTGCGATGAATGCCGCGATAGACCCCTTCGGCAACCGCGAGTGGCGGGAGCCACGCGGCAAATCCCAACTGGTAGAGATAGTTCAGCGCTGGGGCATCGGACGGGATGAGCGGCGTTACGAGCGCCGCGGCGGGTCCTGTATACGGCACGAACTCGGCGCGCGTCAGACCCATGCGCAACATCGGATTGATCTTCTCGGTCTTATAGGTCAAGTCGAGGACGCGGTCGCCGCCGATCGGCGTCGGCACCCAGGCGGCGCGCGGACGAATTCCGTGCTGCAGAATCGTGGCGATCCCCTCTGGCTCGCCATAGAGGTGGAGCGGCTGCGGCGCCCACCCCGAGTACTCCATGCCGAGCGCGATTGGCGTTGCGCCACGTCGTGCCACATAACAGCGTGTGCGCGGAAACTCGCCATCATCGAGGTCGGCGAGCGCGTGTGCCGTGATCCACCGGTCTCCAGTGATGAGTGATCGCACTAGCTCGCGATCGCGCGTTGCCGAAACCTCGATCGGCGTAGTGCTCATCAGTCGATCAGCATGATGCCGTCTAGCGAGAGGAGTTCAACGCGCGGTGCGCTGACCTGCACTCCACTCGTCACGCCACGCGCAGCAAATGACGCACCCCGTAGATTTGCCGCGCTGTTTACCGCGTCAGTGCGCTTGGTGAGATCGGCGCCGGTGAGGTCGGTCGCTGCTGACCCTGTAACGAGATAGACCGGCACTCCAGAGAAGAGCGCCGCGGCGGCGAGACCGACACCACCCGCTGGCACTACGGCGTAGCCGGCGCGACTTACCGCGTCGCTACCAAGAATCAGGGCGCCGATGGGGCCATCGGCGTTCGCAATCTCACTTGCGAGCTGGCCATCTTCTAGCAGTGTTGGAGTGAGGCCGGCACGCACCGCATCGGCCGCGTCAATGGCGCCGAGTCTTGTTGCACCACGTACGTCGACTGTGGGTCCGGCACCAATCGTGAGCGTGCGTAGTCCAAGGTGGCGCAGCGCCTCGTGCAGTGGAGCGAGATCGCCCCACGCCGTCGCACCGAGACCGGGACCGCTGGCGATCGTGGTGCCACGAGCGATGCCGGCACGCTTGAGCGTTGCGGCGATGCGTTCACCGTAGGCGGCGCGCTGACCGAGCTGTGATGCTGCGCGGGTAGCGATGGCGGCATCGAGGCCCTCACCCGCCAAGGCAACTGGGAGGAGTGCGTCAAGCTCGGCGTGCAGTGAGCCAGCGAGTGGCGCGGCATTTCGCAGCGCGGCGGCGGCGGCGTGGATGCGCGCGATGCGACCGCCCGCGGCGCCGACACTCGCGAGAGCCAGGGCGAAGTCGGCAGCGAGGCCGCGAATCGGTCCCGGGGCGATGGCATCAACGGTCAGGAGTGCAGCGATGCTGCTCGCGCTCGTGGCACGACGTTCGGCGATCACGGCTGGAAGAGCACGGATATCGAGCACGATCACCGCGCCATCTTCGTCGCGAATTGGTGAGGCGAACGCCGGCTCTGGAGCCCTCGCGCCAGCCTTGGTCAGGCCCGCATCGCCAGGCATATCCAGATGCGATTCGGCGGCGCGTCGGCGGGTTGGCTCGGCGCCAGATTCACGCGCCGGTGTTTGTAGTTCCGCGCCGATCGCTTCGGCCTGACCGCGCAGGGCGCCGATTGCGCCGAATAGTGAGCCAGCGGTGGCGGCACCATCTTTGGCGATGCTGCGAAGGAAGGTTCGGCGATCGCTAGCGGGGCGCTTCGCCATGCGGCGACTAGAAGGCGATGATCGCCGAGACGATGCCGTCTGGAAGTCGCTTGCGACCACCAAGGACGGGGAGCTCTGCCAAGAAGCTAATGCCGACGACAGTTGCACCAAGCTGTTCGACCAGCTTGACGGTGCCGGCGACGGTGCCGCCTGTGGCGAGCACGTCATCAACGATCACCACGCGTGCACCCTTCTGGAGTGCATCTCGATGGATCTCAAGAACATTCTTGCCGTACTCCAAGTCGTACTCGACGGAGATGGTTTCGGCGGGGAGCTTGCCGAGCTTGCGCACCGGCACGAAGCCAACGCCTAGGGTGGCGGCGATCGGTGCGCCAAAGATGAAGCCGCGGGATTCGATGCCGATGATCACGTCGGGCTTTAGCCCACGAATTGGGGCGGTCATCGCCTCAAGGGCGGCGGCGAAGGCCTCGCCATCCTGCAACAGGGTGGTGATGTCACGAAAGACGATCCCCTTCTTCGGAAAGTCGGGAATCGTTCGGATCTTCGAGGAGAGCTGTTCTGGGGTCACGGCGGGAGTTTACGCGAGCGGCGCGCCTGCCGTGTTCGTCGCCTCCCAACGGCGCACCTCAGCCACGATCCCCTGCACGAGTCGTGCGGCGAGGCGCCACGCCTCCCCGCCCGTCACCCGCTCCCGGCTGCGGATCTGACTGCCACTCATGCTCAGCTCTGGCATAGGGTTCGCCACCAGGGCGCGTGCGGCGATTCCAGGCTGCAGTTCGCCGAGGCGCACGATCAGGCGACCCTCTTCAATAAGGAGTGATGCAAGCCCCGCCTCGCTCGCACCGGCGCGCAGTCGCGCCACCTCCAGGAGTCGCTCCGCCTCGGCGGGCGGCGCGCCATATCGGTCGCGCAACTCCTCGGCGATGGCGTTGATCGTGACATCTGAGTCGGCGATCCCGAGGCGACGGTAGATGTCGAGTCGCTGCCCCTCGTCGGCCACATACGCCTCGGCGAGGTGCGCGGAGACCGGAAGGTCGATGAGCGCCGCCGTGCGACGGCGCGCCGGCTCGCGACCCTCGCGGCTCGCCCGTCGAATCTCGACGGCATCGGCAAGGAGTTGCGAGTAGAGATCAAAGCCGACGGCCGCGATGTGCCCTGACTGCTCGCCGCCGAGCAGGTCGCCCGCGCCGCGAATCTCGAGGTCGGCGAGCGCCAACTGGAAGCCAGCGCCAAGATGTGACGCGTCGAAGATCGCCTTGAGGCGCTTTCGCGCATCATCGGTGAGCGCCTCTTCACGGCGATAGAGCAGGTAACACCAGGCGCGACGACTGCTGCGACCAACGCGACCGCGCAACTGATAGAGCTGCGCAAGTCCGAGGCGATCGGCCCGGTCGATGATGATCGTGTTGGCGTTCGGAATGTCGAGGCCCGATTCGATGATGGTGGTGCAAACAAGAATCTGCGCCTCGCCGCGCACGAACTCGCCCATCACGCGTTCAAGCGCGCGCTCCTCCATTTGGCCATGCCCAACCACTACGCGTGCATCGGGAACGAGCCGGCGAATCTGCTCCGCCGCCGCCTCAATCGATTCCACGCGGTTATGCACGTAGTACGACTGGCCACCGCGCTCCAACTCACGCAGGAGTGCATCGCGCACCAACTCGAGACTCGCCTCAGTGACGCGCGTTGCTACCGGGTGGCGATCCTCGGGAGGTGTCTCAATCGTGGAGAGGTCACGAATCCCGGAGAGGGCGAGGTTGAGGGTCCGCGGGATCGGTGTCGCGGTGAGCGTCATCACGTCGAGTTCCGCGCGAAGCGACTTCATGCGCTCCTTGGCGACAACACCGAAGCGGTGCTCCTCATCGACGACGAGGAGTCCGAGGTGCTTAAAGGCCACGTCCTTTGAAAGCAGCCGATGGGTGGCGACGACGAGGTCGACCTCGCCGGTGGCGAGCTTGGCGACGATCTCGGCCTGCCGCGCCGCCGAGACGCTGCGCGAGAGGAGTTCGAGGCGGAACGGATAGGCGGCGAGACGGCGACGGAAGGTCTCGATGTGCTGCAGGGCGAGCACGGTGGTCGGCACGAGTACCGCAACTTGTCGACCCGCCTCGAGCACGGCGAAGGCGGCACGCAGCGCCACCTCGGTCTTTCCGTAGCCAACATCTCCCACGATCACTCGGTCCATCGGGCGTGGCCGGCCTAAGTCACCCTTCGTCGCCTCGATGGCGGTGAGCTGATCAGGCGTTTCGCGATACGGGAAGGCCGCCTCAAACTCGGCGAGCCATGGGCTCCCTGGCGTGATCGCTGGGCGATGCGCCAACTCGCGCGCGGCGTAGATGCGCAGCAGCTCGTCGGCAAGATCGTCAGCGGCCTTCTTGGCGCGCTCCTTGGCACGACGCCACTCCCCACCACCGAGTCGACTGAGTTGTGGATGCTCCGAACCGGTGTATCGCGCGATGCGCGCCAGCTGCTCAACGGGGGTGAAGACGGTGTCGGTGCCGCCGTAGGCGATCTCAAGGTAGTCGCGCTGATCGCCGTCACCGCCGCGGCGCAGCATGCCCACGAAACGACCAACACCGTGATCAACATGCACCAGGTAGTCGCCCGGGGTGAGTCGCTCCGCCGCCTCGCGCGTGATGCCGCGACGATGCACCGCCGGTCGACGAACACGCGTTGCACCGAAGAGCTCGCGGTCGGTGATCACCGTCAACCCATCGACGCCACCTTGGAATCCGCCGTCGAGGCCGCCCGTCAAAATCGTCAGCGAGCCAGGCTTCGGGTTGGTGAGCATTCCTTCGCTCACCACCGCGCGCTCGCCACCCTCGGTGATCAGCTCCGCGATGCGCGCCGCCTGTTCCGAGACGATTAGCACACGCGCCTTATCGCGTCGCCATGTTTCGAGGCCCTCGGTGAGTGCGCGCGATCGGCCGCTCGGCACTACCGGGTCGTGCCAGCCAAAACTGTCGTCACCTTCGGCACGAATCAGCGGTGTTGCATCAGAGCTCCAGGTCAGTGCGAGTCGCTGGCGACCGGCCGCGGTCAGTGCCGCCATGAGTGCGCCGCCACCTAGGATCGGCGATGGCCAGCCGGCCGGCAGCAGACGTGTCGTGCGCAGCACATCGGCGCGCTCTTCGGTCTGACGCGAGAGTGCATCGGCGGCCTGACGCAGTTCGCCTGGCTCATCGAGCACCACCAGCGCGTCGCCCACCTGGTCGTAGGCGCGCTCCGCACTCAGCAACACCGACCAGAGCTCAAGACCGTCACCACGCTCCGCCTGGTTGCGAGCGGCGATCCCCGCCTCCCATCGCGCCAGGTCCTCGGCGAGCCGTGGCGGCAGTTCGGATTCACCGCCGCCACGCACAATCCCTTCGGCGACCGTCCGGGCGGCGGCGACGCGTGCCGCGTCCAGGGGAAACTCGCTCGCCGGCAGCAGCTGCACAAGGGGCACCGCCTCACGGCTGCGCTGGTCGGCAGGGTCGATCCGTCGAATGCTCTCAATCTCATTGCCGAACCACTCAATGCGCAGCGGCGAGGTCTCACCCGCGGGGAAGAGGTCGACGATGCCACCGCGTCGCGCGATCTCGCCGCGACCACCCACGAGGGAGGTCGCCTCGTAGCCGAGTGCAAGAGCGCGCGTCGTCACCGCTTCGAGGGTGATGCGGTCGCCCGCACGCAACAGCAGCGTTTCGGCCCGAAGGTCAGCCAACGAAATCGTTGGTTGCGCCACCGCCAGCAGCGAGGTCACCAGGATGCGCGGGCTCCCCTCGTGCCATGCGGCGAGCGTTGCCACGCGACCGGCCGACTCATCGATAACGAGCTCGCCGCGCTCGTACGGCAGTGCGCTGCGCGGCTCGAGCAGTACGACAGAGGTTGGATCGTGGAACCAGGAGCGCAGTGCATCGGCAACGCGTTCGGCGACTTCGGGGTCGCGCGCAACCCAGACGATGCGCCGATCAGCGGCGAGCGCTGCACCGAGCTGCGCCTTTGCCGCATGAGGAACATGAATGAGCGATCCGTCGCTCTTCGTTAGTTGCTTGGTGAGTGCGGTGAATGGTGCTGCGGCGCGCAGCGTGTCGAGGAGTGGTGCGAGTGACGGTGTGTGGCGATTCACCCTTCGCGATCGGCCTTGTCGCGACCGAGGATCTTGCGCCA
>JBAXWE010000046.1:0-7398 GCA_037128565.1 bacterium | reverse complement strand
GCCGGTGATGTTGCGCTCGCTGCCGAATTGGATGAGGCCCTTCGCGGCTTCGATCATGGTTTCGGGCTCGTTGCGGCGCAGGCCGAGTGCCTTAATTAGGTTTGGGTTTGCTGTAGCTAAGTCTTGTAACGTGCCCTTACCACCAACCAGCTGCTCAAATCCAGGGACGATTGAGAGTTCAACGCGATCATATTTTCGCGCCGCACTGGCTACCACGTCAACGACCATCGCGCCGCGCCTACCTTGATAGCGTCGCGCAAATCCTGCAGCACTCTTCTCTGCGATTTCGCGTGAGACGGGTGGATCAGCAAAAAGGAGATTTAGTTGGTTCATCGCAGTCGATTAATTACGCTCTTGGTGAGGGCGAACAGCAGCGCAGTAATTACGACAAAGACGAATAGCCCCACAACTACGGCCAAGATGATTAAGCCGATCTGCACTAGCCAGATCACCACGGCCAAAATCAATAGGTATTTTATGAGCGTAAACGGGAACATCCAAATCGACCCGGAGCTTGGCGACGACGCCCTCGGCGCAGACTTCTTCGGCTCCGATGAGGGATCAATGATGTACGCCATTGAAATCTTCGATGACTTCGGATCCACTACGTAGGCGATGCGTGTCTTGGCCACTACCGACCCCCTACAGGAGCGTCGGGCTTAGGCATGCTCGAGGGACCGTGGGGAATCTTGGTGAACAGCTTCCACATATTCCGAGTCTCACACATGTATGTGCCACGTAGGTGGCACGGCGTGCTCGGCGTACACTGATCTCGCCCGATCCAGGGCACCACGAACGCAGGAGGCGCCATGGATTTCGTCAGCTCGGTGAGGCGCAACATGACCACGGCGGCATATGCCCAGTTTGAGGGGCGGGCCAGCCGGTCGGAGTACTGGTGGTTCTACCTCTTTACGCTGCTCGCTGGTGCTGCGGCCGACAGGCTCAGCGGCTCGGTGGGGAACATCGCCACGCTCGTCTTCTTCCTGCCTGGGTTGGCGCTCATGGTCCGACGCCTGCACGACGTAGGTCGTGGCGGCTGGTGGTTCTTGATTGTGTTCACCATCATCGGCATCCCCGTCTTCTTCTACTGGCTGATCAAGGATTCCGATGCTGGTGCCAACAAGTTCGGCGCGGGGCCAGCGCGAGCCTAACGCACACAGCTTCGCACCAGCGCGGCACTGCACCTGGCCGAGAAGTAAGGTCAGCGAAGTTCGCAGTTGCGAAGCAAGAGTGGAGGAACTATGCCTGGCGCCTGGTGGCAGAGCCCTATTCTGCAGTCGGTGATTCCTGTCATCGAAGGATCGCACTCGGTCCACCTGCATCTTGATGAGATTGAGCGGGTTGCTAACTGGATGGCTGCCGAGGAGTGGCAGCCGCTCGATGCACCTGCGCCAGCAAACGCCGATCCGTTCTTTATCAACGACGACCCGAACGAGAACCTTGATCTGATTCTGTTTGCCAACAGCCTCGACTTTGCCTTTACGAACTTCACCACGTCGAAAAAATTCGAGATTGACTACCTCGGCCAACGCTGGTCTGACAGTGATGCGATGGGTGCCTGCCTACATCGCGCGATTCTGGCGGGCGAGCCAATCCTTGACGGTGCCTGGTCGGCCAAGGTCGACCGCGCCGGCATCGAGCGCCTCTTTCGCGCGGAGCACGAGATCCCCATGGTCGACGAACGCGTTGCGGTGCTCAATGAGGTTGGCGCGGTACTCGCCGACAAGTACGAGGGGCGTTGGCACACGTGGGTTGCCTCATGCACACCCGCCCTCTTTGCCGGCGGCGATGGCTTACTGGAGCGCATGGAGACGGAATTCCCACGCTTTCGCGACACGAGCATCTGGCACGGCAAGAGCGTCAAGATTCAAAAGCTGGCGCAGCTCGGGCTTTGGATTGGGCATCGCGCACTCACGCCGATCGGTAAGCCGCTGGTTCGCGATCCCGAACTCTTTACCGCATTCGCTGATTACATCGTGCCACTAGCGCTGCACACCATGGGGATCACCTCATACGAGCCGCAACTAGAGGCGCACATTACCGCTGGTGAGATGATCGCCCGTGATTCAGACGAAGAGATTGAGATTCGCGCGCACACCGTGTACGCCACGGCGCTGCTCACCGACGCGATAAACCTGCGCCGTCCGGCGGGTCGTGGCCTGATCATTCCTGAGGTCGACTATCGCCTCTGGAAGAGTTACCACGCCTCGCACGTACCGCACCACCTGACCAGAACGATCATGTATTAGGCAGGGCGCCCGTTCGTTGTTTGAACCTTCGGGTCAGCTGGCGTAGGGCGTGGGCAGGTGCAGCGCTCGTTGAGGGGGACGCCCTTGAGGGCGTACTCGATGTGCTCGCCGCAGCCCTCCCAGGTTGGCTTGTGGCAGGTGGCGCAGGTGATCTGGTGACACATGGTGGCTACCTCTCTGCTGCGGCGGCTCGGTTGTCGTAGTTCGCCGCCGATTCAATCGTAGGGTAGCGCCAGATTCGAGCGAAGCCGAAGATCACGAGGGGTACGAGAGTCTGCAGCACGGCGCCGACGATGAGGGCGGTTGGGCGGCCGAAGGCGTTGCCGAGCAGGCCCCCCACCACGTAGCCGAAGGTGGCGCCGAATCCCCAGGTGAGGGTGCGGTTGATCGACATCACGCGGCCAAGGAGTCTGTCGGGCACTGCCTGCTGGCGGAAGGTGGTGACGGGCACCACGTATATGAGCAAGAAGAATCCGCCAATGCAGAAGTTCGCGAGTGAGAAGAGGGGCGCCAGATCACGCGGCACGAATGCGGCGGCGGGGAGCAGGAACTCGTTGATGCCAAAGAGCGCCGTGCCAATGATCATCAGTCTGCCGAAGCCGACGCGCTTCACCAGGTACGGCGCGCTGATGCTGCCGAAGAAGCCGCCCAGGAATCCGGCCGACGCAACTGCGCCAATGAGCGCCGGATCAAAGCCAAGATCGATGCGCTGGAAGATGATCGCCTGGCCGATCATGATGCTAAAGGCGATGTTGCCATTTACCGCCTCGAGCGTAATGAGGCGCAGGTTCGGTCGGACCCACAGTGCGCGCAGGCCTTCAAGTAGATCGTGCATGAGTGAATTTCGCTTCTTGGGTGCTGGTGGCTCGGGGGTGCGAATCGCGCGCAGGCTTACGTAGCTCGCGGCGAAGGTGATCGCGTCCACCACTAGAACAAACGGCGCGCTAAAGATGCTGATCAGTGCACCCGCTACCCCTGGCCCAACGAATCCTGCACCCTCGCCCATGATTGCCATGCGCGCATTCAGTTTGAGCAGCGTTGCGCCACTGGCGAGTCGCGGAATGTAGGCCGGCCACGCCACGTTGAAGAAGACCGTTGCGGCGCCAAGGCCGACCTGCATGACGATGAGTAACGGCAGCGTGAGAACACCGAGCACGTATGCGAGTGGGATCGCAAGCAGTAGTAGCACGCGTACCAGGTCAGCGGCGAGCAGATAGGCGCGTCGCGATGAGCGATCGACCCAGACGCCAGCCTGCAACCCAATAAACAGATAGGCGAGTGTGGATGCCGCGCCGAGCAGTCCGGTGCCGAGTGAGTCCGCGCCGAGCAGGTCAACCGCCATGATCGGTAGGGCGAGCTGCGTGATGGAATCGCCGATCAGTGAGACGCCCTGGCCCGCGGTGACAAGGCGTAGGTCGCGTGCGTTGTTCTTGGTGATCGCTACGGTGCGGGCCATTTACTTCGCCGAGAGTTTGATCACGTTCGAGTCAGTACGCGAACGCTCAAATCCCGCCTGGTACATAAAGACGCGGAGGAACGCGAATCGACCCGCGTTGTCGCTCGTCACCGTCAGTGATGAGGACGTCTCTCCAGCGATGGGCGAGCACCATCGACTGTTGCGAACAGTGCAGGTGAACCACTGGTACTTCACGCTCGGAGATGGTGAGCCGATCCATGTTCCACCGGTGCTGTACGCCACGCGGCCGATCTGCTTAATACTGGCTGCCACGTTGAGCCGTGCCGGGGCGTACACGGTAATGCGAATTGTTTTGAATACGGGGTAGTGCAGCGCATCACCTTCCTTTGACCCTTGGAGCACGCAGGTACCGACCTTCCGGTACAGAATCTCGCGCCCGGTCACCTGACAAATGGTTGGCGATTGTGACGTTGCAATGAATGGGGCTGTGGTGCTGCCACCGCCGTTGCCATAACTGCCCCTGCTATTCACCAGTTGGTACTCGGGTCCGGCATCAAAGATGAGTGGGATCTGTGCCAGCTTGAACACCTCAAAACTGCGGGTGACCGCGTCTGCTGGAAGGTAGGTGGTCGAGCCAGTCTGCTCGGCTCGAATCGTGCAGGTACCCGGGGTGAAGAGGTTCAGCATGAAGGTGCTGCCACTAAATCGTGGTTCGCACACGCTACTGGTCAGGCCTGCGTAGTTGAGCGGGAGTCCGGCACTACTGAAGGCCGGCAGAACCTGCGCACTAGTTGGGTCAAAGGTGCGGTCGCTGAGCGTGCCGAGCGGAATGGTTTGGCTCCCCTGCACGATGGTGAAGCTCCGCTCCACCGACGTGGCGCGCTCGTACACAGTGTTCCCCGCCTGTGTCGCAAGCACGGTGCAGGTGCCCACGTTCAGCAGGCGCAGGTCTAATCCAGACGAGAGCCCAACATCTGCGACGGCCTCACAGGTGGTTGGCGTACTGATCTCGTAGCTCACAGGTAGACCGGAGCTGGCGGTGGCATTCAGTGTTGGTGGGGTGGTACCAAACGGAACGTCACCGATGAACGTTGGACCAGCGCCGAAGCCAATCGTCTGCGGCGCCCCCGTAACGTTGACATCGAAGGTAGCGCTCGCCGAAAAATGGTCAGCTGTTGTGGGGGTTGCTGCATTCAGGGTGCAGGTTCCCGTGGATTGCGTGCTCAGCGTCGTGCCGCTCAGTGTGCAGATCGCGGCACTGGCGCTTGCGATCTCGAACGTAACGACTCCTGCAAGATCGCTCGTGGCCGAGACTGTTGCTATCTCACCCACCGTAAGGTGCGCTGGCGCGGTAATGGTGATCGTTGGCTGCGCCATGTCGAGTGCCCGCACGGCATCAAGGAGTCCAACGCCGCAGCGATGCTGTGCGCCGGTTGGCGTTTCGCTGGTGGTGACGCAGGGTCGCACTGGGTCTGCAGGGAATGGCCGTACCCCCTTGTACAGCGCCGCCTCAATCTCGGCTGGGCCCCACGTTGGGTGCAGACTTGCAACGAGTGCGGCAACGCCGGCCACATGCGGCGCAGCCATGCTCGTCCCCTGGTAGTTCGTGTAGCCGTACCCGGTACGTATCGTTGTGCCAGTGGCGATCGTGCTGAGAATTCCGTAATCGCGTGAGAAGTCGCCGCCCGGTGCGGCGATGTCAATGGTGCTGCCAAAGTTCGAATAGTTCGCAAGGCCGCCAGCGCGACCCACTGACCCAACCGTCACCGTATCGTTGCAGTTTGCTGGGGCGAAAGTTGCCGCATCACGGAACGAATTCCCTGCCGCAACAACAACCACTGTTCCAGCGGCACGTGCCTGCGAAATTGCATCTTGCAGCGGCCCTGAGCATGCACCGTCACCACCGAGTGACATATTGATGATGTCAGCGGGGTGCGCATTGCTTGATAAGCCGAACGTACTCCACAGTTGGCCATCCCAACTAGTGGTAAGCCCTGCCGCCCACCGAATGCCGTCAATCACATCAATGAACGAGCCGCCACCGTGGCCGAGCACGCGCACATGTTCAATAGAAACGTTTGGCGCAACCCCACTGATACCAATGCTGTTCTGCGCCGCACCAATTGTTCCAGCGACATGCGTGCCGTGCCAGCTTGACGGATAGACGGCCCAGTCGCCCTCATCGGTGGGGTTGGCGTCGCGGCCGTTCCCATCACCCGCAGTGGCGCTGTTCGAGATCATGTCCACGCCCCAACTGTCGGGCATGTTTGCTACCAAATCAGGATGGTCCGTTCGCCCGGTATCAATCACCGCAACGACAACTCCTGCGCCAGTTGTGTAACTCCATGTTGGAGAAACGTTTGCGGCGCCATCTTTCCCAACAACGGGTACGTGCATGTCCCACTGCGATGCGTAGTACGGGTCGACCGGATCTTCTAGTGCGAGTGCACGAATGTCGGGGATCACGCCGATGACACCGGGGGCCCGCTCCCATGAGGCGAGTGTGGTCTCCGCATCTTGGCCGGGGCGCAGGTCAATCTGGCGCGTTTTGCCGTCGTCGCTCACCGCCGTGCCGACAGCGGTGTTGTAGGTGAAGCGAACGGTGAGAGAGTCGAATGGTTCAGCTGCGACGATTGCTGGCGCGTTCTGGGGAGCTGCGAGCGCAGGTGCTGGCGCTGCAACGACGCCGCAGATAAAAAGAGCCGCCATCACGGCGGCAGGTAGACGGCGCGTCATGGTGACTATTCGCCGATCGTCGCCCAGATGAATCCCATCATCAGGAAGAACCCTGAGAAGAGGGCGACGAGGCCGACCGAACCGTACGGTGATGCGGCTGTCTTGTCGGTGAAGGTGCCGAGGAGGAAGCCGAAGCCGACCGCCCAGACGAGCCAGGCGCCGCCCCAAAGCATCTTGCTGTTCGGGCCAGTCACGAAGCGGCGCACCCAGGCGGTTTCGCGCTGTTCGGCGCTCATCGCCGACTTCTGGAAGATGAAGACGAAGCTCCCGCCGATGGCCAGCGCAATGAAGAACTCGAGCGGGTGGGCGAATGGGAGCGTAAAGAGGTCCATGGGTGAATCATAGCGGGGGCAGGGGGCAGAAGGTGCTGATCTCTGGCACGATCAGGGCATGCTCCACTGGCTTGATGCGATCGTGATCCCCTTCCTGACCTCCCTCTATGGGGCGGTCGGCTACCTCGGCGTGGCGGTGGCCATGGCGATCGAGTCGGCAGGGATCCCCCTCCCCTCAGAGCTGATCCTGCCGTTCGCCGGCTTCCTCGTGGCCGACCCTGGGGCGGTTGAGCCGCTCACCGGCGCCGCCTGGAACCCGGTCCTCGCCGTGTTGGCCGGCACGATCGGCAATACCGCTGGCTCCCTCCTTCTCTATTGGATCGGCGCCCGAGGTGGGCGACCCTTCTTGGAGCGGTACGGCCGCTTCCTGCTGATTCGCACCCACGAGCTCGACCTGGCGGATCGCTTCTTTACCAAGCACGGCTCGGCGACCGCCTTCTGGAGCCGCATGCTTCCCGTGGTGCGCACCTTCATTAGCTTCCCCGCCGGCGTGGCGCGCATGCCGCTCCGCCCGTTCATCATCTACTCCACCGCTGGCGCACTGATCTGGTCGGCGCTGCTCGTGGGTATCGGTGCGGCGCTTGGCGCGCGATGGACAGAGATCCGTGAGGCGCTCGCCCCCGTTGATACGTTCTTGGTACTTGCCGTTGTGGCAGGGGTGCTG
>JBAXWE010000045.1:0-7685 GCA_037128565.1 bacterium | reverse complement strand
GGTGCACCTTCGCCGCGGCGGCCACGACTACCGCAAGATCCATGCTGCGTACGCATCAGCCGTTGCACATAAGGGTGCACCGACGGTGATCCTGGCGAAGACGGTGAAGGGCTACTCACTCGGGCCATCGGTAGAGGCGACGAATGTGACGCACCAGGCGAAGAAGCTCTCCGAGGCGGAACTCTTCGCCTTCCGCGATCGACTCGGGCTGCCGATCCCCGACGAGAAGATCCCTGAGGCGCCGTACTACCATCCTGGCCCAAACAGCCCAGAGGTCAAGTACATCAACGAGCGCCGCGCCGCGCTCGGCGGCCCGCTGCCAACCCGCATCGTGCACCCAGTGACCTGGAGCGCGCCAGAGGCGGCGGTTGATGCTGAGTTTGCCTCCGGTAGTGCCGTGCCGGTGAGCACCACCATGGCGTTCGCCAAGCTGCTGCGTAACCTGTTGCGCGACCCGAACATCGGCCAGCAGATTGTGCCGATCGTGCCAGACGAGGCGCGAACCTTCGGCATGGATCCACTCTTCAAGCAGAGCGGCATCTACGCGCCGTTCGGTCAGCGCTATGAGCCGGTCGACTCAGAGTTGCTGCTGAGCTATCGCGAGTCGCAGAGTGGTCAGCTCCTTGAAGAGGGGATCACCGAGGCGGGCTCCATGGCCTCGTTCCAGGCGGCTGCAACTGCCTATGCAACACATGGCGTGCCAACCATCCCGTTCTACGTGTTCTACTCCATGTTCGGCTTCCAGCGCGTGGGCGATCAGATCTGGCAGGTGGGCGATGCGCGCGGCCGCGGCTTCCTGATCGGCGCAACCGCCGGGCGTACGACACTCGCCGGCGAAGGGCTGCAGCACGATGACGGTCACTCACAGTTGATCGCGCATCTGCATCCGCATGTGGCCGCCTACGATCCATCATTCGCCTATGAGATGGCTGCGCTGATTCGCCGCGGTATGGATCGCATGCATGGCGGTCGAGAGGACATCCTCTACTACCTCACCATCTACAACGAGAACCAGTCTCAGCCGGCGCGGCCGGAGGGGGCGCACGTGGACGAGGGGATTCATCGCGGTCTCTATCGTTTCGCCGAGGCTGACGCGAGCGCGAGCGGCCCAGTCATTCGCCTCTTCGGTTCGGGGGCAATCATGGGCGAGGTGCTCGCCGCGCGCGATCTGCTGCGGGAGCGATTTGGCGTGCGTGCAGAGATTTGGTCGGCTACCTCGTATTCAGAGTTGCGTCGCGAGGCGCTCGTCGTTGAGCGCTGGAATCGTCGTCATCCGGAGAGCGCACCGCGAACATCGTGGCTGCAGGATCAGCTCGGGAGCGGGGGCGCGCCAATCGTCGCCGCGAGCGACTGGGTGACGGCGCTCCCTGATCTACTCGCCCCATGGATCAATGTGCCGTATCTCGTCCTCGGCACCGACGGCTTCGGCCTGAGCGACACCCGTGAGGCGCTCCGTGAGTTCTTCTCGGTTGACGCCAAGCACATCACGGCCGCAGCGATGGTCGCCCTGGCGCGTGGGGGGGAGCGAACGCCAGCCGAGGCCGCAAGCGCGATCAAGGAGCTCGGCATCGACCCTGATCGCCTCCCAGTCTTCGTCCTCGACCGCTAGGTCGCCGCAAAAGACAGGTGCACTTGTCGCATTAGACAGGTGTGGTTGACACTTTTCTGCACGAGATGGCACCATTTCCCTAAGAGTTCGCAGCATGTGCGAGAGGGGGAGTTGAGTGCAGAGCATCTTCGCCTGGGGCATCGGGGGACTACTCACCGGACTTCGTGAAGGGGTCGAAGCCGCACTGATTGTTGGCATTATTGCGAGCTACCTCGTAAAGATCGGTCGCGCCGATCGACTCGCCAGCGTCTGGCTTGGCGTTGCCACCGCCATCGTTGCATCTGCCGCCATCGGCGTCCTTGCATTCGTCGCCCTCGGGAGCCTGCAGGGAACCGCCGAACAGATCATCGCTGGCACCACCTCGCTCCTTGCCGTGGTGATCCTTACCTACATGCTCTTCTGGATGCGTAAGCAGGCGGTCTCGCTCGGCGCCGATCTTCGCAAGGGCGTCGATCGTGCCGTTGCCTCAACCTCGGTGCTGGGACTCGGTCTGCTCGCCTTTACCGCGGTGATTCGCGAAGGAATTGAGACCTCGCTCTTCCTGCTTGGCCAGACGACCGCAGCAGCGGGGGAGGGGCTCTCCGTTGTTCTTGGTGCCGTGGTTGGCCTACTGATCGCCGCCGGTATCGGCGTGCTGATCTTCCGTGTCGGAGTGCGACTCAACCTGAGCGCCTTCTTCAACGTTACTGGCTTTGCTCTTGTCGTTATTGCGTCAGGGCTACTCTCATACGGCGTTCATGAGTTTATTGAGGTTGGCGTGCTACCAGGTTTGGTTACGCCGCTCTATGACCTCTCCGGCCTGCTGCCGCACACCGAGGGGATCGGACAGTTCTTGCGCGCCATCTTCGGCTACAGCGCAACACCTGAGCTCACGACGCTGCTCGCGCAGGCGGCATACCTGCTCTTTGGCCTCCTCTTTTATGTGCGCCCCGTGCGGCGAGCCGCTGCGACTCGCGCCGCTGCAGCCTGATTGGCGTGCACGGGCTCCGCGCGCGATGATGCACTAATGCAGACACTTGAAATTGAGGACCTCTCGCACTCCTACGGCGAGCGCAACGTGCTGCGCAACCTCGCACTGTCGATTGCTGCGGGCGAATCGGTTGCACTCCTTGGGCCGAATGGTTCAGGGAAGTCAACCCTCTTACGCCTCGCCGCTGGTCTTCTCACCCCATCAGCCGGCCGTATCTCACTTGTTGGTAGCACCGCCGCCGCTGGTCGGCCCGAGGTTGGCATCGTCTTTCAAGAGTCACGACTCCTTCCATGGCGCACGGTGCTGCGCAATGTGACCCTCCCGCTAGAGCTGGGCGGCGAATCACTTGCGAGCGCTCGAGTTACCGCCGAGGCAGCGCTCAATCGAGTGGGTGCGGGCCGGCTGCTCGACCGCAACCCCGCGGAGATCTCAGGCGGTGAACGCGGCCGCGTGGCGCTGGCGCGTGCACTGGTTCGCCAGCCGTCGCTCCTCCTGCTCGATGAACCGTTCGCCGCACTTGATGCCATCACACGTGCGCGGCTTGATGATGAGCTCCCTGAACTTGTCGCAGGAGCGGCAACGCTACTCGTGACGCACGATGTCGCAGAGGCGCTCCTCATTGCCGACCGCGTGCTGATGCTCGGCGCCGACGGCGGGATTCACCTCGAGGTTCCAGGCCTGCGGAGCCTGCCGGCTGCAGCGCGTCGCACAGCGCTCCTCTCGCCTGACGGTGCTGCACGACAGACGCGTCTCTACGCAGCGCTTGATTCGGTGTCGCATGCGTAAGCTGAGCCAGGTCACCCCAATTGTCGTGGCCGCACTCCTGCTGGCGGCGTGGGAGCTTGGCGTGCGCGCCATCGCGGTGCCACAGTTCATTCTCCCTGCCCCGTCGGTGATCGCGGTGCGGTTCGCCGAGGCGTGGGCTGACGGAACCATGCTTCGCCATCTCGTGCCGACGGTGATTGAAGTGACGATCGGCGGCTTGATTGGCGGGTTGCTCGGTCTGCTGATCGGTGTGACGCTTGGTCTCTCTGGCTCGGCACGCCGCGTAGTCAGCCCTTATCTCGTTGCGGCACAGTCGACCCCGATCCTCGCCCTCGGCCCTGTCCTAGTTCTCTGGCTCGGGCCGGGGCTCACCGCAAAGATCGCCGTATGCGCACTAATCACGCTCTTCCCCGTTGCAATCTCGACGCTCGTCGCCGTGCGCGATGTCGACGCTGGCACGCTTGAACTGATGCGCTCACTCGGCACAACCCGCTGGCAGAGCCTGCGCTACGCACGCCTACCCGCGGCACGGAGCGGCATTCTCGCTGGGGCGCGTGTCGCTGCAACCCTAGCCGTGGTCGGGGCGATCGTTGGCGAATGGCTCGGTGGCACTGCAGGCCTCGGCGTGCTGCTCAATCTTGCCCGCGGCTCACTCTTCGACACGCCGCTCCTCTTCGCTGACCTGTTACAAATTGCGATCGTCGGCGTGAGTGCCTATGGGCTCGTACTTCTTATTGAACGGATAACATCAAGAGAGATCGCCTGATGCGATCGTGGCTGTAGGGGGGAATGATGAGCCGAGTTTTTATTGCAATACTTAGTACCTGCGCGCTGCTGATCTCTGGATGCACGCCGAGTGCATCGACATCGCCGTCAGCCTCAGTCGTACCGGTGAAGCTCACCGTCGGTCTCGGTTATATCCCCGGAGTGCAGTTCGCCCCCTTTTATTTGGCGGAGCAGAGCGGCGCCTATGCCGCTGCTGGCCTCGAGGTGACGCTGCAGAATCAGATCGATCCCGATCTCATCAGTCTGGTTGGAAGCGGCGGTCTTGATCTGGCCCTCGCCGACGGCACCAGCATGATCCCCGCCGTCTCGCAGGGAATTCCCGTGCGCTACCTCGCAACGATCTACGGTGTTCTGCCAAACGTTGTGATCGCACGAACCGATGCGGGAATCATGAGCCCAGCGGATTTGGCAGGAAAGCGCGTCGGTACGCCAGGGCAGTATGGCTCGGGGTACCTAACCCTCCTCGGAATCCTTAGTGATGCGTCGCTTGGCATTGCCGACGTTTCGCTTGATCTCTACCCAGATTACGGACAGACACAGGCCCTGATCAGCGGTGCTGCAGATGCGACGACCGGATATGCCAATAACGACCTGGTGCAGGCGAAGGCCGCAGGGGTAGCGGTCGAAGTCTTTTACGCCTCGGCTGCAGCGCCATTTGCTGGCCCTGGTCTGATCTCATCACCCGCGACGATCTCGAGCAAGCGCGATGCGATTCGCGCCTTTATCGCCGCGACGCTTGAGGCGATGCGACAGATCGCGGCAAACCCAGAGCTCGGTGTTGACGCCGCAGCCAAGGTGGTCCCAGAGGTTATCGCGACCACTGCAGCGCGCGCGAATTCACTCGCGGTAATGAAGGCGACTGTTGATGTGTGGGCGGGCCCACTCCAAGAGAGCGCCGGCTACGGGGCGATTAGCCTTGAGGGCTGGGATGCCTCAATCAGCTTCATGCGCGCCGTTCCTGGACAGCAGGTACGCGATGGGCTGAAGGCGAGCGATATCGTTGACGAGTCGCTACTTCCGTAACTAGGGCGGCTCTATACGAGCGGCCACGGGAGTGGCGGCCAGTCGGGGCTCGGCTCAGGAAAACAGTTGGTCTGAGCGAGATCGTTGAGGCGCGCCGCCATCGCGTCAATTTCCTCCCCGTCGAGGATCGGCGCGATTTGCGTGCGCAGCTCCCCGTTCTCGGCTAGCCCCTGAACGCCGCGTGAGATAACGAGGCGCTCCTCTGCGTTGAATGGCGTGCTGCGCCACGCCCACAACACGGTGCGCAGCTTCGGCTCAACCGCGAAGGTCACCCCGTGATCGACGCCAAGGATGCGTCCGTCAGGGAGGGGGAGGATGTGTCCACCCTTACGATCTCCGTTATTGACGATCGCGTCGAAGAGGGCGAGTCGGCGCAGTCCACTATCAGAAGAGTTGACGAGATCGACCGCACGCTGCACCCCCTCGTGTTCGATCCAAAGTTGCACAGCGCCCTCGCCAGCCGGGCCGTCGCGCAGAATTGTGGGGGGAACCACGCTGAGCCCGAGCGCTTCACTGACGAGATATGCGGCAGCCTCACGGGCCGCGAGGCTCCCCTCGGGGAAGTCCCAGAGTGGCTGCTCGCCGCGGATCGGCTTGTAGATCACTTGCAGTCCGCCGTCGATCTCACAGAGGAAGCTAGCGTTACTGGCCTCGGCGATGCGCCCGATCGGCTCGAGATCTGGTGAAAGTTTCATGAGGCGGAGCGCCTCATCGATCGCAACGAAACCTGAGGCGGTTGGGAGTGGTCCGTGCCAGTCTGGTGTGGCCGCCGCGTCCGTCACCTCAGTTGAGGAGTGCGGCCTTGCGTGCGCAACGATGGCCGCGCGGATCAAGCGGCACGCCACAGTTCGGGCAGGTCGGCCGACCTGCTGCGGCGAGCTGGAGGGCGTTCTCCGCGAATTCGAGCGCCGAGGTGACACTCAGTGAAACGCGCAAGACATCCGGGCCGTCTGGCGCGTCGTTGATCGGCGGTGGGGCGGAGGCATCGTCAACGCTCATGTCGTCGCGGAACTCGAGGATGAGGCGGGTGAGCAGCGGATCCCAGGCGAGGGCGATCGTGCCGACACGAAACTCCGCAGTGAACGGTTCGGCGAGCGCTGGCAACTTTCGCGGAAGGGGGAGTGAGGCGTTTGGAAGTTGGAAACTGCCACCCTCGCTCAGGTCTTTCAGCATCTCGACGATCCGGCGCGCGAGCACGGCAATCTGGCTCTTCTCAACGACCACGGTTGCGGCGATGCCGCCGCCGATGGCCTGTAGGTGGAAGACGCGTTGGCCAGGTTCGCCAATGGCGCCAGCAATGAACTGGTCGGGTGGATCGAAACGGATGATCCTCCGCGCCATTAGTTTTCGCCGCGCAGTCGCCCGAGGAGTGATGGCCGCTTCGGCTTCTCAACGAGACCGGCGGCAGCGCCATCGGCCGAGAGGTTCACGCGCACCACGGTTGGTCGCTCTCCGCTGTAACGAATGACGGTAATACTCGCCGGATCAATCGCAATCCGCTGGAAGAGGTCAAGCGGAGTGCCAAGGGCATCGGCGACGATCGCCTTGATGATGTCGCCGTGGCTGGCGCAGAGCCACGTTTCGTCGTCGCTGAATCGCGCATCAATCTCGCGGATCGCCTCAACGGCTCGCGCCGAAGCGGCGCGGAGTGACTCGCCATTTGGGAAGATCATCGCGGAGGGCTGACGCTGCACTGTGCTCCAGAGTGGATCCTTCATGAGCGTGCGCAACTCTTTACCAGACCAGTCGCCGTACTCCACCTCAGTCAGGCGTTCGTCGACCACGATGTCGGGTCGCGACTTGACGCTCGGCCCGCGTATCGAGCGCACCGCCTCAGCGGTTTCAAGGCAGCGCTGCATTGGCGATGAGGCGATCCCTGTGATCTGAACGGCGCTTAGCGCCTCGGCCAGGGCCGTCGCCTCTTTGCGACCCGCTGGGCTGAGGGGGATCCCCTTGATGCGGCCGCTCAGCTTGGTTCCCGTCTCGGCGGTGCGCGCATGTCGAACGAGAATCAGACGGGCCATCGGTCAGTCGAAGTGTTCGAAGAGTGGGGGGTAGCTGAGATCAATGGCGCGATTCTTGCCGCCGACTTCGGTGAGCGGCACCTCAACGATCGCGCCACCCTGAAGAGCGACCATTACGCCGAGTCGGCCAGCTTCAAGCGCCTCAACTGCGGCAACGCCGTAGCGTGTGCCGAGCACGCGGTCGGCGGCGGTCGGCGCACCACCGCGCTGTAGGTGCCCCAAGCGGGTGCATCGCACCTCAAGGCCCGTGCGCTCTTCCAGGATCGTGGCGAGCGCATCGCCAACGGCGACCTTATCGAGTCGCGGGTGACCGAACTCGTCGAGCGGCACCGAGGTTGTGGTTGAGTCTGCGGCGGGAAGCTTCACCCCTTCGGAGACGACGATGATTGAGCTCCCGTCGCCAATCGCGCGTCGTGCCTTCAGCTTGCCAACAAGTTCGTCGAGCGCCGCGGCCGTGAACTCGACCTCGGGGATCAGGATTGCGTGTGCGCCACCAGCGAGCCCACCC
>JBAXWE010000044.1:0-8112 GCA_037128565.1 bacterium | reverse complement strand
ATGCCGACTGGCGATGCGTAGCCTGGCTCCATGCCGGCGGCGCGAATCTCCTCCTCGCGGGCGGGTCGTAGGTCTCGTGCACCGATGGCGTTGGTGAGCTTCGTCTCCTCCACCTCATCATCGCCACGGACGATGGCAACGATCAGACGTCCATCGCGATCGGCAAAGAAGACCGCCTTCGCGCACGTCGATGCAGGAACCTTCAGCTGCGTCGCGAGTTCCTCGATGGTCGAGGCACCTGGCGTCGCAATCTCTTTGAGCGGCTCCTGTGGCGCACTTGCTGGAATCTCGCGCTTCACAGCGGCTACCTGGCGGTTTGCCGCAGCGCCACAGCTATCGCAGAGCACGAGGCTATCTTCGCCAAACGTGCTGAAGGCCATGAACTCATGGGCAAGCGAGCCGCCCATCATGCCGACGTCGCTCGCCACGGCGATCGCCTCTAGTCCGAGCCGCGCAAAGATGCGTGTATAGGCGTGGTAGTAAAGCTTGTAGGAGCGGTCGAGGCCCGCCTCATCACGGTCGGCGCTGTAGGCATCCTTCATCGTGAACTCGCGCACGCGAATGAGTCCCCCGCGCGCTCGTGGTTCGTCGCGCCACTTGGTTTGGAAGTGGTACATCTGCTGTGGGAGTTGGCGCCATGAGTTGATGAGCTTTCGCAACAGGTCGGTCACGACCTCCTCGTGTGTCATCGCCAAGACCATGTCACGGCCGCCACGATCGTTGAAGCGCCCCATCTCTGGGCCGATCTGGTCATAACGCCCGGTCTCGCGCCAGAGATCGGCTGGATGCACGACCGGCATCAGCATCTCCTGGGCGCCGATCGCATTCATCTCTTCGCGAATGACCTGCGTGACGCGCATGTTGACGCGCATCCCGAGTGGGAGGAGTGAGTAGATTCCAGCGCCCAACGGACGAATATAGCCAGCGCGCAGCAGGAGCCGGTGAGAGGGCATCTCCGCGTCGGCGGGGTCCTCTCGGAGGGTCGTAAAGAAGAGTTCACTCATGCGCATATGGTCAATCCTACCCGCGCGCGGGGCTCTCGTTCAGGAGGGGGGTGTGATTCAGGCTGGGCGACGGAGGACGTAGCCGATCCCGCGAACGGTCTGCAGGGCCACCGGCTCGGCTGGAATCGCCTCCATGGCCTGGCGGAGGGCGTGCATGTGCACGTCGACCGTGCGCGTCTCACCCGCATAGTCGTAGCCCCACACCTTGTCGAGGAGCTGCTCCCGTGAGTAGACGCGGCCCGCGTTCTCAATGAGGAACGCCAGTAGTTGGAAGGCCTTCGGCTTCAGGTGCACCACGTCACCGTCGCGCAAGACGCGCTGCCCCTCGAGGTCCACCTCAGCCTCGGCGATGCGCAGACGGGCGCCTTGCGTTGCGGGGCTGGCCCCCACCTCGGCGCGGCGGAGAACAGCCCGAATACGAGCAATCAGCTCACGTGAGGAGAAGGGCTTGGTCACATAGTCATCGGCGCCAAGATCAAGACCGCTAATGCGATCGGTCTCAGATGCCTTTGCAGTAACCATGATGATCGGCACGCGCGAGGTACTGCGTATCGATCGGCAGACCTCGATGCCGCCCATCTCGGGGAGCATCAGATCGAGGAGGATCAGGTCTGGTGGAGCGGCGCGAAATGCGGCGAGCCCAGCGGCGCCAGTCTCGGCCTGAGTGACAACGAACCCGTCGCCCGTGAGCGCATCGGCGAGCGCCTCGCGGAGGGCTCGCTCATCTTCAACCAGCAGGATCTTTATTGGTCGGGCAGGCACCGCATCACTCTGAGGGAGCGGTGTTATCGCCATGTAAACGCTAGTTGCCGCTCACCAGTGCCACGGCGGCGTCAAGATGCGCCAGCACACGTGCGCGACCGAGGAGCCGCATACTGTCGAAGAGTGGCGGAGTTGCCGTTCGCCCCGTTACCGCAACGCGCAAGGCCATGAAGAGGTCACCCGACTTCCAGCCCGACGTCTCGGCCAGCGCCCGGAGCTGCACCTCGAGTGGGTCTTCAGCATCCAGGAGTGGCTGATCACCCTCACCAATCGCCTCAGCAATCAGTGGGCGTGCCGCTGTAAGCGCCTGCAGGGTAGTGGCAACGTCCCAACGCTTCGGTACCAGTGCAGCACGATCGTGCTCCAGCGCGGTGGCAAAGAGGAAGTCGGTGAGCGCCACCGCCGACGAGAGGAGCGGAATTCGATCACGAATCAACGGGATCAGCGCAACGATCTCTGCGTCGGTGGCCACTCGCTGCAAGGTGCCGTTTGCTGCAGCGCTCTCATAGAAGGGGCGGAGTCGCACGAGCAGGTCCTCGTTGCTCAGCCGTCGAATCCATTGGCCGTTCAGCCACTCCAGCCGCGTGCGATCGAACACCGCGCCAGCCTTCTGCACATGCTCAAGGTTGAATCGCCCCTCCAGCTCATCAATGGAGAGCACCTCATCTTCGCTCCCTGTCGACCAGCCGAGGAGTGCCAGGAAGTTCACCAGCGCCTCCACGAGGAAGCCCTCCGCACGATAGTCCGCCAAGGCGGTTTGACTCTTCCGCTTGCTCATCTTTGTACGGTCGGGATTCAAGATCAGTGGCAGGTGGGCGAACTTCGGCAACGGCACTCCGAGCGCCTCGAAGAGGAGGATGTGCTTCGGCGTGTTGGAGAGGTGATCCTCGCCGCGAATCACGTGGGTGATCCCCATATCGGCATCGTCGACCACCACGGTGAAGTGATAGAGGGGTGTCCCATCAGCGCGCAAGATCACGAGGTCGCCCCCTAAGGCGTCGCTGTCAATCTCCACTCGCCCGCGGACAAGATCGTCAATAACGACCACGCCCGGCTTAATGCGGAAGCGGAGCGCCGCTGATTCGCCCGCTGCAATGCGGGCGGCAGAGGTCTCGGCGGGAATAGCGGCACAGCGGCCGGAGTAGCGCGGCGGCAGCTTTGCCGCTTCACGAGCCTTGCGCTCTGCGTCGAGATCGCCTGGGGTGCAGAAGCAGGGGTAGGTCAGCCCTTTAGCACGGAGTTCATTCGCGACGGCGGTGTAGCGCTCACTGCGCTCAGACTGTCGATACGGGCCGCGGTCACCGCGCTCCCCTTCAGCAACCACACCCTCATCGGCGGCGAGGCCGAGCCAGGCGAGCCCCGCAAGGATGTCGGCCTCAAACTCCTTAGTGGAGCGCGCCGTGTCGGTGTCTTCGACGCGCACAATGTAGGTGCCGCCATGCCGTCGCGCGAAGAGCAGGTTAAACAGCGCAGTTCTTGCTGTACCAATATGGAACGGTCCTGTTGGGCTCGGCGCAATGCGAACGCGCACGACGTCACTCATGCGCGTGCCGGAATCTGGTGGAAGAGCGCCGCATCAACGGCGCCGCGCATGACGTGCACGAGCGCAGCTGGGCGCAGGCCGAGAGAGGCTCGACCGATTGGGCCATCAAGCGTGAGCGAATCCAGCGATGCACTCCGCGAGAGGACGGTGATCTTGGCGCCAGGGATCAGCCCCCGCGCTTCGAGGTAGCTGAGAAGTGCGCCGTCAGCCTCAGCCGCCTCGGTAACGCGATAGATTGTCGCCGCCTCACCCGCCTCAAGTGCGGCGAGCGGCTCACCCTTCGGTCGACGTGCCTCAGTTGCCCGGTCAATCGGATTCCCATGTGGGCAGGTCTGCGGGTGGCCGAGTAGCTCATCAAGACGCGTCTCAAATGCGGGTGAGATCGAAGCATGCAGTCGTCGCGCCTCTACATCGGCCGCCGCCCACGGCATACCGACGACGCCCGTCAGTAACCACTCGAGGAGTGCATGTCGGCGGAAGACGGCGTCGGCGGCGCTCTCGCCCGAGGCGGTGAGCTTCCAGAGCCGTGCATGTCCGGTGCATGGCGCGATCAGCCGGTCCTCGGCGAGTCGGCGGAACATTTCGGCAGCCGCCTGCTTGCTCACCTCAAGGTCTTTGGCGACGAGTGAGGGGGTGACCCCGTCATCGTCGCTGTGGCTGCGGAAGGCGAGGAGGTACTCCTGCGCCGCCGCAGTGAGAGCCGCTCGACGTGTGGTTGCCATAGCCCTGATCCTACCTGTGACGCCCGTTCAGCACCGCAAAGGCGAGTAGCGCACAGAGTGCCGCCCCTACTGCGAGGCGGAGTGGGCCACTCACAAGGAGGGCGATAGCGAAGAGCCCCGTGGCACCAGCGGCGAAGTAGGTAAATCTCCCTATCGCTGCCGCCTTCGGTGCCTCTGGGCGTGCTACCGGCTGCGCCGTGCGTTCGCGTGGCGTTCGCCGCACAGGGCGTCGCCCTCGCGCCCGATACTCAGGCCCATGTTTGCGCGGGTCTGCGTATTCGCGTGGATTCACCGTCCAATAGGTGCCGGAGTCTGCGCCGACCCAAGCGGCGCCATCCCAAATTGGATCCTCCTCCGTCGCCCCGTCATATGTTGTGGAACCAGGATGCGCACGTGCAGAGGGATGCGTACCAGCGCTCGGGCGTGGTTGCGGCGCAGCCCGACGCGGCGCAGGAGTTGGAGGTGCAGTCGGCAGATCTCGACCGGGTGCGGCGAGTCGCCCCCCAGCGATCGCGTCAGCAAGCGACACCTCATACGCCTCAGTGATTCGCGCAAACCGCAACGTTGCTGCACCACCGCCACCAATCGCATCGGGGTGTGTAGACTTCGCTAGTCGGCGAAAGGCAACCTTGACCGCTCGAGCAGATGGCTGCGCAGGGAGTCCAAGTACACGCCACGCCTCTTCTGCACGCATCTTCGGCGCAGACACGGCCTACGAAACCTTGAGTGTCGCGAGGGACTCTCCGGGTCGTACCGTGGCGAACGCTGCACCGCCGCGCGGATCGGCAAGGTTCACCGTGCGATGCGAATCAAGTGCTGCCGCTGCGGCGACACTTGCACCAGCTGCCGCAAGTACGGCGACCGTTGCGACGCGCCCGGAACGAGCGGCCGCATCGCCATCCTCGGTGCGCACCGCAATGCCGTAGCCCGGCAGGCCAACGAGGCAGAGCCCCTCAGCACCCTGCTTCGCCACAACAACTCCCTCACCGCCACGAATAAGATCGGTGTCAAGGAAGCCTGCCCCAGAGATGAGGCGCGGGTGGCTGACGGCGGCGACGCGAACCCGCTCCAGCAGCGCGCGGTAGCGCTCTGGAACGAGCGGATCATGCGGAGTGGCCCAGCGTCGCGCCCCCTCAGCCGCCGCGCGAAGTGGGACCGCCGAGGTCGGAATTGCGCAGCCATCAACACCCCACGGGGCTGCATGCAGGTCAACGCTCAGCAACTCACCAACGACGGTGCGCAGCTCGCGCTGTACGGGGTGATCAAAGGCGTCGTAGCCAATCGGATCAAATCCCCGTGCCTTCGCCAAGATCAGCAGGGAGAGGTGCTGCCCAGAGCACATGTGCGCGAGCAACTCACCGCTGCCACCACGTGCGCTCTGCGGACGACCATGAACGAGGTGTGCTGGGTTCAGCCCGAAGGTATCAATCATGCGCTGCGCCACCGTCGTGTGCTCCCCCGCACCCGCATGACTCGCTGAGGCAAGCGCGATCATCTCGTCATCGAGCACGAACCCAGCCTCATCAGCTGCTGCCAGCACCGCCACTGCGGTGAACGGCTTCACCGCGCTGCGCAGTGAGATCATTCGATCCGGCTCGCCGACGCTTCCGGCGAGGCGGCCTCCGCTGCCCACGACTGCCACGTCGCCGCGGTGTGCTGACTCGGTGATCTGCCCACGCTGCACCACCGTAATCACCGGTGGTGGCGCGCCTTCGCCGACGCGAACGCCGCTCATGCCAGCCCGAGAGCCTTATCAACCTCTGTCAGGCCACGGTCAATCACATCAAACGCAAAGTCAAGCTCCTCGTTCGTGATGATGAGCGGTGGATTCGTGAAGAAGCCGTTCCAGCGCACGATCGTATAGAGGCCGTTCTTGCGGAAGAACGCGCCGAGCGCCGCCATCTCTGGTGCACTGGTATTGAACTCCGCGATCGGCTCCTGCGTTTTCGGATCGCGGACCAACTCGATGATCCCGAACAGGCCAATGTTGCGAATCGCACCAACACACGGGTGCTTCGCCTTCATGCGCTCGTGATGCGCACGAAGCGTCTTCCCCATCGTTGCGGAGCGGGTGATCAGGTCGTCCTCCTCGTAGACCTCAATCGTGGCGAGGGCGGTCGCGCAGGCGAGCGGATGGCTGTTGTAGGTCAACCCACCACCAAACACCTTCTCGGCGAAGTGATCGGCGATCGGCCGTCGCATGCCGAGGGCACCGAGCTGCACGTAGGCGCTGGTCAGACCCTTCGCCATAGTGATCATGTCGGGCACGACGCCTGAGTGATCAATGGCGAACCACTTCCCCGTTCGGCCGAATCCGGCCATCACCTCGTCGGCAATCAGCAGGATGCCGTGGCGGTCACAGATATCACGCAGCCCCTGCATGTAGCCATCAGGCGGAATGAGGATGCCGTTGGTGCCCACGACTGGCTCGACAATAATCGCGGCAACTGTCTGTGGCCCTTCAAAGCGAATAATCTTTTCGGTCTCCGCAAGCACCTCGGCAACGGGGCGTGGCTCTGCAGCGCCGTATTCATGGAAGTCTGGGATGCGGAAGATGCCAGGCATGCCGGGCTCGGCGAACCAGCGACGTGGGTCGCCCGTGGCGCTCAGCGCTCCAGAGGTACCACCGTGATACGAGCGATAGCGGGCCGCGATCTTGTGCCGACCTGTGTAAAGGCGCGCGATGCGGAAGGCGTTCTCGACCGCTTCGGCACCGCCGTTGGTGAAGAAGAAGGCGTCAATATCGCCAGGGCAAATCTCGGCGAGCTTCGCGCCGAGTCGGGCGCGCGGCTCCGTCGCCATAAACGGATTGGCATAGGCCAGGGTGGCCGCCTGATCGGTGATCGCCTTCAGCACTCGCTCATCGCCGTGGCCAATGTTGGTGCACATCAACTGGCTATTGAAGTCGAGGAACTTCTCCTCTTCGGGGGTCCAGAACCAGGAGCCCTTCGCGCGGGCGATCGGAATAGGGTTCGCTGCAGCCTGCGCGGACCATTCGGTCATGGTGTGACGCTTCGAGAGGGCGACCATCTCTGGGCCGCTCAGTGGGGTTCGCTTGGCTGCGCTCATAGACCCTCCCAATGGTGAGGCGCAGGCGCGCCCTCGTGGTGCTGAGGATACCCCCCTTCTAGTGGTGCGTGGCGCGAGACAATCACACCGTGCGCCGCACTTGGGGCGCGGATCGGCGAGAATCTCGCCATGGCAACAACCATTGAAAGCTTGGCCGCACAGAGCGCCCCGGCCACCCTGAAGAACTTCATCAACGGCCACTGGGTCGCCTCGTCTTCGAGCGAGCGGCTGGTGGTGCCAAACCCGGCAACCGAGGCCCCCCTCGCCTACGTGCCCCTCTCTAATGCCGCCGACGTGCAGGCCGCCGTCGATGCCGCCCGCGCCGCAGCCTTTGAGTGGGGCGAGATGCCACCACCAGAGCGAGCCGGCTACCTCTTCAAACTGCGCGAGGCGATGCTCGACAACCGCGAGGCGCTCGCCAAGCTCGTCACGACCGAAAACGGGAAGGTGCTGAGCGATGCGACCGGCGAGGTACGCCGCGGCATTGAGGTCGTCGACTTTGCCTGTGGCGCCCCAACACTCCTGATGGGCCAGAACCTCGACCAGGTCTCGCGTGGCATCGACTCCGAGATGGTGCGCTTCCCTGTTGGCGTCGTTGCCGGCATCACACCGTTCAACTTCCCCTTCATGGTTCCCATGTGGATGCTGCCACTCGCGATCGCCTGCGGTAACTCCTTCATCTTGAAGCCCTCTGAGCGCACCCCAATCTCGGCGCAGCGCATTATCGAGATCTGCGAAGAGGCCGGCATTCCGGCGGGCGTTGTTGGCTTGGTGCACGGCGCTGTGGAGACGGTCACCGGCCTGATCACGAACCCAGGCGTTGATGCGATCAGCTTCGTCGGCTCAGAGCGCGTGGCGCGCATCGTGTACGAGACAGCGGCGAAGAGCGGCAAGCGCGTACAGGCGCTCGGTGGCGCCAAGAACCACATCATCGCCATGCCGGACGCGGTGCTCGACCAGAGCGTGCCGAACATTGCAGAGTCCGCCTTCGGCAATGCTGGACAGCGCTGCC
>JBAXWE010000043.1:0-9137 GCA_037128565.1 bacterium | reverse complement strand
CTGCATGCGCGTTCGGCTTTTAGCTTTCTGCGCGCGACCGCCACGCCCGAACAGTTGGTGGCGCAGGGGGTTGCGCTCGGGTTGAGCGGACTCGCCCTCGTCGATGAGGGTTCACTCTCTGGCGCGGTGCGCTTCGTGCGCGCCGCCGAAGCGGCATCGCTACCGGCGCTCCTCGGCGTGGAGTTTGAGATGGCCGACCCCGCTGTTCCCGATCGCGACGGGGTGGTGCTGCCGCTGCCGCGTGCTAGTGCTGGCCCTGGTTCTGGTGGTGAGTCGAGTGCGGTCGATGGGCGCCCCGATCGCCCACTCCCCGAACGCCAGCGGCGCCTCCTGACGGAGCTGGTGCCGCACGCCGAACGGCGTGGGGTGGCGGATGCCGAGCTCGGCCCGCGCCTGGCGCTGCTCGCCACGAACGAGGCGGGGTATCGCTCCCTGGCGCGCCTCCTCAGTCGCTCCAACCTCACCGCCAGTAAAGGGGTGACGCGCCTCACCCACGCGCTCCTTGAAGAGCACTGTTTGGAGCGGCCGGGCTCGCTGCTGGTGGTTGCTCCCTTTGTTGAGAGTGAGATCAGCCGCCGCCTCGCCACGGGCGACCGCGCCGGCGCGCGTGCCGCCGCCGAGCGACTCGCCGCCTTCGGTGGATCGCTGCACCTGCAGCTCGTCGATCAGCAACTTCCTGGCGGTGCCTGGTTACTTGCCGAAACCGCTGATCTCGCCAACGCGTGTGGCCTACCGCTAGTGGCGAGTGCCGCGCCGCGTTGTGCCTGCGCCAGCGAACGCGAACTACTCGACACCGTTACCGGCATTCGACATGGTGTTGCCATTGAGCGACTCGGTCCGCTGCGGTTTCTTGCGGCAGATATACATCTGCGATCTGGTGTTGAGCTGTTGGCGATGCAGCCGTCGTGGGCTGCGGCGGTTGCGCGAACGTGTGAGATTGCTGCGCGAGCCGATCTGCATCTCGATTTTGCGCGGGTGCGCTTTGCGGGCATCGATCTCCCCGCGGGGGTGAGTGCCGACCAGGAGTTAGCGCGACAGGTGTGGGCGGGGGTGCCCGGTCGCTACCCCGATGGTGGCGACGAGTTGGCGCGCCGCATTACGAACGAGCTTGCGGCGATCGAGCGCACGGGGCTCGCCGAATTCTTTCTGCTCTGCGCCGACATTGTGCGCGGTGCGCATCGCAACGGCATTGCGGCGCAGGGTCGCGGCAGCGCTGGTGATTCGGTGATTGCGTATCTGCTCGGCATTACGCGCGTCGACCCGATTCGGCACAACCTGATCTTTGAGCGTTTCTTAAATGAAGGGCGTGAGTCGTATCCCGATGTCGATGTCGACTTCGCCTCGGACCGACGTGACGAGGTGATCGATGCGGTGCTCGATCGATTCGGACCGCGACACGTGGCGATGGTCTGCACCTTCATCACCTATCGCGCGCGATCGGCGGCGCGCGATGTGGGGTTGGCGCTCGGCCTGCCGCAGGAGTTGGTCGACGAGGCGGCGCGTCGACTAGAGACGGGCGACCCGGCCCAGATTGGCCTCGACCTTGCGGCGGATGCGCGGTGGGGTCGCCTCCTTGCGGCTGGCAGCGGCGAGGGTGCCTGGAGTCGCTGGCTGCGCCTCTGCGCCGAGATCGATGGGCTCCCCCGCCACCGCTCGCTGCACCCGGGGGGCGTGGTCGCCACCGCCGAGCCGCTCGACGAGCTCGCCCCCGTGGAGCGCTCCAGTGATGGGCAACGTGCCGTGCTGCAGTTCGACAAGCACGATATTGAGGCGCTAAAGCTCGTAAAGCTTGACCTGCTCGGCCTCGGCATTCTCACCGCCATTACTGATGCCCTGGACCTGATCGAGCGCGATCTGGGCGCCCGCCCCAATCTCGACGCCCTCCCCGAGGAGACCCCCGAGGTCTGGCGCGCCATCGGCGCCGCCGACACCATCGGCGTCTTTCAGATCGAGAGCCGCGCCCAGCAGCAGTCGCTGCCGCGCACCAAGCCCGTAAAGATGGACGACCTCGTCGCGCAGGTCGCCATCATTCGCCCCGGGCCCATTCAAGGGAACGCGGTGCACCCGTATCTGCGTCGCCGCGCGGGCTTAGAGGCAGTGACGTATCCCCATCAATCACTGGCGCCAATTCTCGACGAGACGCTCGGCGTGATCCTGTACCAAGAGCAGGTGATGCGCATCGCCATCGAGGTGGCGGGCTTCACCCCCGGCGCCTCGGATGTCTTTCGTCGCGCGATGGGCTCGGCGCGATCCGAACGCGAGATGGCGCTGCTGCGAACGCGCTTCGTCGACGGTGCCATCGCCACCGTTGGTATGCGCGAAGCCGATGCGGCCGAGCTCTTCACGCGCGTCGCCGCCTTCGCCTCGTTCGGCTTTGCCAAGTCGCACGCCGCCGCCTTCGCGCGCACCGCCTTTGAGAGCGCCTGGTTGCGCCTGCACTATCCGGCGCACTACCTGGCCGGGCTCATTCGCGCGCAGCCGATGGGCTTCTACCCGGTTGAGGCGCTCATCCACGACGCGCGCCGCCACGGCGTCTGCGTGGAGCCCGTCTGCGTGAATCGCTCCGCCGGCGACACCACCACCGAACCACTCGTTGGCGACCTCCAGCCGATCACCGTCGATCCGTTCATCGTCACGCCGACCGATGCCGAACGTGCGATCGCTGGATCGCAGCGCGCGCGGACCGCGTCGGTGCGCCTTGGGTTGAACATGGTGCGCGGTGTTGGTGGTGCCACCGCAGCGCGGTTGGTGGCGGAGCGCGAGCGCGGTGGAGCGTTTGTAAGCCTCGATGATTTCGCGCGACGTACCGCGCTGCCGCTGAGTGCGTTGGAGCGCCTGATTCGCGCCGGCGCCTGCGACACCTTCTGCGTGCCGCGGCGCGACCTACTCTGGCAGGCGGCCGAAGCGGGGGCGGCGCTCCCGCTCCCTACCGTTGCCGCGCCGAGCGAACTCACCCCCGTGAGCGCCATTGAGGCGCTGAGCGATGCGCACGGCCTGGTCGGGGCTGACCCAAAGCTGCAGCCGATCGAGCTCTGGCGCGAGCGCCTCACCGCCACGGGCACGTTGACGGTCGCAGCCCTGCGCCACCAGCCGCCCGGTCACGCCCGCATCGCTGGCCTGCTGCTCAGTCGCCAGCGTCCGCCCACCGCGCACGGCACCGTCTTCTTGGCGATCGAAGATGAGACTGGCATCGCCAACGTAACGATTCGTAACAACGACTGGCCGCGCATGCGCGATGCCGTACGCGGCGCATCGCTCCTCCTTATAGAGGGGCGCCTTGAGCGCACCGGCGAGGTGGCAAACCTGATTGCCGAGCGGATCGCCCCACTCACCGCGGGAAGGCTGGGGCGGCCACATCGCAGCTACTGACGATGCGAGTGATTGAAAGTAATTTAATGAGTCTCGCCTATCCTTGCCTGCATGTTTGGATTAGGTTGGCTCGGCACGACGTTCGCTACGGTGGTGATGCTGCTCCTCGTCGCCCATCCGCGCTTCGCCCCCTACCGCCGACAACTTCCGTACCGCATCGCTGCGCTCGCCTTT
This sequence comes from bacterium, assembly GCA_037128565.1. Classification (GTDB taxonomy): domain Bacteria; phylum Chloroflexota; class Limnocylindria; order Limnocylindrales; family Limnocylindraceae; genus Limnocylindrus. Next base: position 5,594 of record JBAXWE010000043.1, on the reverse strand, counting down.
CTCATTGTTGTGGAGCTCTTCTCAAACAACGCCGTCATCACCAATTACCAGCGTGCAGATCTCGGCACCGATGTAGTACGACTCATCCCGATCCTGCAGTTTGATCCGAACCTCCTCACAACATCGTGGCTCCCAGACCAAATCTCCATGGGGGCGCTTGATCTACTCCTCCTCTCCGTTATCCTCTCTGCCAACCTTCGCGTCGCGGCGCTCTGGTCTGTTCTGGCATTCGGCGTTGGTATTGAGGTGAACCAGGCCTGGGCAAACATGTCGGGGATCACGCCGCCATTCCGCATCGACATCCATGACGTGGCTGTGCGCAGCGTTGGTATTGCCGTCGCTGCGCTCGCCTTGCGCTCCCTCCGTGCTGCAATTACTGATCGCCAGATGCAGCGACGCCGCGCCAGCGCCGCACCGGTGGCACACGCCGCAAGCCAGGCGCCGTATGCAGTGCTGATGATTCGCCCGCGCACCTTCCAGCCCAACCCAGAGACGGCCGTCGATAACGCCTTCCAGTCGGCTGGGGTGGCGGACGTCACCGAGCGCCAGACGGTCGCCGCTCAGGCACAGATCGAGGTGGCGTCGGTCGCCGCCGCCCTCCGCGGCGAGGGGGTCGGGGTGGTCATGTTCGAGGATCGCGAGGGGATCGACACCCCCGACTCGGTCTTCCCCAACAACTGGATCTCAACCCACGACGATGGTCGGGTGGTGCTCTACCCCATGGCCGCCCCCAGCCGCCGACGTGAGCGGCGCGGCGATGTGGTGGAGGGGCTGCGCGAGCGTTACACCGTTTCGCAGCTGCTCGACCTGAGCCCCGTTGAACTCGAGGGGCGCTATCTAGAAGGGACGGGTGCCCTGGTGCTCGACCATGTGCACCGCATCGCCTACATGGCGCGCTCGGGTCGCGCCAACGAGGCGGTCCTCGACCAGTGGTGCGAGGCGATGGGCTACACCGCCGAAGTCTTCAACACCGCCGACCAGTCCGGGCAGCCGATTTACCACACCAATGTCGTCCTCTCCATCGCCACGAACTTCGTGGTGGCGGGGCTCAACAACATCCCTGACCCCACCGAACGAGCACGAATTGCCGCTCGGCTGGGCGAAACTGGGCGCGACGTGATCGAGATTGACCGAGGCCAGGTGGCCGAGTTTGCCGGCAACGGATTGGAGCTGACCGGCGGCCGCGGGCGCCTCTTCGTCCTCTCGACACGCGCCCTCGCCGCCCTCCGCCCCGACCAGATCGCGGCCATTGAAACATCGGCGCGCATCCTGGCGATCGGCATCCCGACCATTGAGCGATCGGGGGGTTCAGTCCGCTGCATGCTGGCGGGGATCCATCTGCCGCCGCGCCAACCAGACGCCCCAACGCCCCCCGCCGCCTAGCTCCGCGCCGGCCCCCCCGCCGAATTTTTGGCCGCCGTTACGGCGCCACCGAGTTGCCGCGCGCGACGACCGCTTCACAAATCCGCGCGAGTCTGGCACGCTATAGGGGTCCGGGCGATCAACGCCTGGGGAGTTTGATGAGGTGAAACAGATGGCAGTTGCCAAGAAGAAGAAGGTCGCGAAGAAGGCTGCAGTTGCCGCCGTCGCCGCCGTTGTTCCTGCCGCCCCTAAGAAGGCTGCGAAGAAGGCCGTGAAGAAGGTTGCCAAGAAGGCTGTGAAGGCTGCAAAGCCTGCCGCCAAGAAGGCAGCGAAGGCCAAGGCCGCTCCTAAGGCTGCGAAGAAGGCAGTCAAGAAGGCCGTGAAGAAGGCTGCGAAGAAGGCTGCTCCAAAGGCCGCCAAGAAGGCAGTGAAGAAGGTCGCGAAGAAGGCCGCCAAGAAGGTTGCGAAGAAGGCAGCCCCTAAGGCGAAGAAGGCCAAGAAGTCGAAGAAGGCTGCAAAGCCAGCTGCGACTCCTGCCGCTTCGACCGGCTGGAGCATCTTCGGCAAGTAAGCCGAATCGCATCGCGCGTTCGCGCGCGAAACGCGACGTTCATTAGAACGACAAGAGACCCCGCACCGCAAGGTGCGGGGTCTCTTATTTATTTTGTCTGTGAGAGTTACGCCTTAGCCGCGATCACCAAGTTGATGCGCCAGCGTGTCGACGATGAACCAGCCAGGAGCGGCGCGCATCGCCACCATCCACTCTTCGGGAACAGCGGCGGCGCCGTACTGAATACCGGCGAGCCCGCCCGCGATGGCGGCGGTCGTATCGGTGTCATGCCCGTACGAAATCGCGAGTTCGACCACCTCGCGGAAGCTGCCCCCCTGCTCAAGTGCCGCAAGGGCGCTGAGGAGGCTATCCGCCACGTACGCGCGCCCGAGCCCCTCTTTATGGACCAGGCAGCTGGCGATCATCTCCCGCCTCTCGGGGGTGCTGGCGTATAGGTCGCCCAGCGTTGCCACCGCCCAGTCAATCGCTGGGCGTGGTGCGTCGCCCCGCAGCAGCGCCCGTGCCACAAGCACGTAGATGGCTGAGGCGACCACCACGCGCGGATGGGCGTGCGTGACCTTCGTGCCCTCCTCGGCGCGGGCCACAAGCTCGGCATCGCTCACGTCACGCCCCATCAGCGCCACCGGCAAGATGCGCATGAGGCCGCCATTGGACTGCGAACGGTCACCGTCGCTCCCCGCGCGAGCTGCGGGTGTGCCGGCGCGAATGCGATCGAGTGCCGCCGTCGTGGCGATCCCCGAGTCGAAGCAGACACCGGTCGCGGTGTACTGCGCGTCATCAAACCACGCCAAGAAACGTCGACCCTGATCGTCGAGGTCCCAGCCAACTTCAAGGAGCGACTCGAGAAGCGCGAGCGTCATGGAGCCATCGTCGGACCAGGTTCCAGGCGGCTGATCAAATGATTGGAATCCGACGGCGGGCGTCGGCCGCGGCGCAGTGTGCGCCGGCTGAAACTCCCACGGCACGCCAATCGCATCACCAACGATCACGCCGAGGAGTCCGCCGATGAGGCGCTGGCGGTGGTTCGGTTGGCTATCGCTCACTAATCAGTACCCACTCACCATCGCGCATGAATTTCTCCTTGCAGCTAAGGCACTCAAGCTCTGGATCACTGTCGGTCACACAGCAGCCGCCGAGTGAGATCATGCCCATCTCAAACTCTTGCCGCATCTCGGGTCCGGGTAACCCGTACGCAATCGGCACCAACTTCGCCTTCTTGCAGGTCGGACAGGTTGACCCCTTGCGCAGCCTCTTGCTCATGAGATCCTTCGGCGATTTGCCGTGCGGTTCTTGAGGATATTGATCAGCGCCTTCGGGAGTGATGGCGGCGTCGCCGGCTCGGGGCGCTTCGATCGCGGCGTGCCTGGCGGCAGGTGGCGCCCGAACGAGGCGGCGAAATCGATCTCCTCGGATTCGGTGGCCGCCTCTTCCAGGAAGACGGGGGTTCGGGCCTCAAGCTTATCGATGAGGCCGGCAATCTCGGCGCTCATCGGAGCGGCCGTGATCAGCAGCCGCTCGCTCGGGTAGCCCCAGGCACAGTAGGCGGTCTCGCCCGCCACGTAGACGCTCATGAGGCGGCCACGCTCCTGTGGCTCTTCGTTGGGAACATCGGCGCGGACTCGGCTAGGGGTAGGTCGCATTGGGACTCCTTCCGCTGCAGGGTCGGCGATCGGCGGCGCCACCGCGGACCCATCACAGGTACACCCTACCCGCCACCTGTGCCAGCAGAGTGGCACGGCGTTACGGGGCCTAATAACCGCGGCGGACCATCTCAATAAAGATGCGTCCGGCGGTGCGGGCGTCGGTCTCGGCCCGGTGTGGCTGCCCATCAACCTCAATGCCGAGCTCGGTCACCGCCTCGCTTAACTTGGGCCACTTCTCGGTCTCGGGGACAAGGTTCAGCATGGTGCAGTACTGCTTCGACGGCGGAACGAAGACGCCGAGCCAGCGGAGTCCCGAGCGGTCGAACTCCATATTGTGGGCAACGACCAACTCAACTCCCTGGAGCAGATCGGTCATCTGCTGGCGGGCGACGCCACGGTCAACCCCTGCGGCGTCGATCATTTCAGGGGTGATCTTGGTGAGATCCATGATGAACTGCGAGAGGTGTGTCTCTGGATGCACGAGGGTCGACCAGGCGCTCACTTCTCGCGGGCCTTCGTAGATCACGGCGGCCGCCTCAATAACACCCGTTGATGGATCGCGACTCCAGATCCCCGTCGTCTCAAAGTCAATCGCCGCCCAGCGCCCCGGATGGGCGCGTCGGAAACGATCGCTTGGCGGTGCCAGGTTCATGGGGCGATTATGCCGCCTTCGGGCTACGATGCGCGCATGGAACTCCTCCTCCTTGCACTCCTTGGCGCCGCAGCCTCAGCGATCACGATCGTCTCGGGGTTCGGGCTCAACACCGTGCTCGTGCCCGCGTTCGCCGTGCTCTTCCCCCTGCCGCTGGCCATCGCCGCCGTCGCGGTAGTACACCTGATCGCCAGTGCCATCCGCCTGGTGATCTTCCGGGCACACATCAATCGAGTGATCGCCCTCCAATTCGTGCCGTGGGCAATCCTCGGCGGGGTGCTTGGCGCCGCCATCCTTGAGATTCTCGGTGCGATTCCCGTGGTTACGACCTACACGCTCTTTGGCATCACGAAGTCGGTCACCGCAGTCAAGGTGGTGGTTGGCGCCACCATCGCGACGCTCTCGCTCTATGAGCTGCAACGCGGCACGCAACCTGTGGGCATGAGCGCGATCGGAATCAGCGCTGGGGCGCTCGCGTCAGGATTCTTCGGCGGCCTCTCTGGTAACCAAGGGGCGATCCGAAGCACCGTACTCATTCGTGCCGGCCTTACCCCACTCGGCTTTGCCGCCACGGGTGCTCTCGCCGCCATCGCCATCGACCTCACCCGTCTTGCTGTGTACGGCACCGCGGGGAGCATCGCCGAAATCATCTCCGACGCTTCGGTTCGGGACGCCATTGTCGCCGCAACGATCGGCGCCATAATCGGTGCCCTCGTTGGTCGACAACTGCTCGCCGCGATGAGTAGCGCGCGACTTCACCTCGTCGTTGGCTGGAGTCTTATCGTTGGCGGCCTGCTCATCGGCAGTGGCGCGCTGTGATGCGGTCACTTGTACGTAGTCGTGCCGCCGAACTGCTGGTCCTCTTCGGGGCGGCAGCAATCCTTGCCTGTGATTTCGTTGATCAAACCCTCGATGCGCGCATCTACGCCGCCTCCGAGCACGCAATCGGCAAAGCCGCCTGGCTTTTTCATCTTGGTGTCGGCGCCATCCTTGCCGTAGCGTTCATCCTGCTCGCGCGCAACTGGGGCGTACAGGGGCGGAAGGGTATTACTCGAGCCTTGATCGTCGCAGTGATCGGCATCGTTGGCCTCGTGGTCTTTCCAACCGACCCAGGCTGGGAGGTTGTGAGCGTCCCTGGTCGCCTTCACCCAACCTTCGCGCTGATTGCAGCGGGGAGCTTGCTGATTGCCGGTTCGCGGCTGGCGCACCCACGACGGCTGCTCATTGATACGGGGCTCCTCTACGGCGCAGGATTCGTTGGGTACTTCGTCGGCGGTGGTGGCGGTGCGGCGGAGCGCGCAGCGCTCGCAGTGGTTGGGGTGCTGCTCTTCTTGGCAGCGCGGCGGAGCCGCTAGACCGACTTCGT
>JBAXWE010000042.1:0-9893 GCA_037128565.1 bacterium | reverse complement strand
GGGTGGGGCTGGCTGCTATTCTGCGCCCAACAGCGCTTGACACTCACGGGCAACTGCTTTGCCCGATCACGACATCACAAAGGAGGTCCCCCCACCGATGGCTTCCGGGAGCGTTGCTGAGATCAAGAGCCGACTCGCCGTCGCCGACGTTGTTGGCGAGACGGTTGTGTTGCGCAAAGCGGGGGCTGCGTTTAAGGGGCTCTGCCCATTTCACGGCGAGAAGACCCCCTCATTTGTTGTCACACCTGCGCGTGAAACCTGGAAGTGCTTCGGTTGCGGCAAGGGGGGCGACATCTTCACCTTCGTCATGGAGCGCGACAGTTTGCCATTCGGCGAAGCGCTCACCCTCCTCGCTGCCAAGGCTGGCGTCACGATTGACGATCGCAGCCGCGCCGAGGATGCGCGCAAGGTGCGCCTGCGCGATGTGCTCGAGGGCGCAGTGAGCTTCTATCACGCCATCCTCACCTCGCACGAGCTCGGACGCCCTGCACTCGACTACCTGCACTCACGCGGATTCACCGACGAGACGATTGAGGCCCAGCGACTCGGCTGGTCACCAGATTCATGGGACGCCTGCTCCAAGGCGCTTGCCGCGAAGCGCGGCGCAACGCCCGCTGAGCTTGCCGCCGTCGGTCTCACCACTGATCGAGATGGTGGGCGAGGTGCCTACGACCGCTTCCGTGCACGCGTGATCTTTCCAATTCGCGATGCGAATGGCAAGATCACAGGCCTCGGCGGCCGCCTCCTCCCCGAAGACGACAAGCGCGGCGATCGCGGCCCGAAGTACTTAAATAGCGCAGCGACCGAACTCTTCGACAAGTCGCGCACCCTCTATCTCATTGACAAGGCGAAGCCGGCCATGCGCAAGAGCGGGACCGCCGTGCTGGTGGAGGGATACACCGATGCGCTGATGGCGCACCAGTCTGGCTTTACCAATGTTGTCGCCAGCATGGGAACCGCACTTACTCCAGCGCAGGTTGCCCTCCTCTTGCGATACGGGTCAAAGATCCTCTTGGCATACGACGTTGATGCGGCTGGAGCGAAGGCGGGCGCCTTCGGGGCCACGGAACTCCTGCGCCTCGTCACTGAGCTCGGCAGCGCCGATGGCGGACCGTCCCTCGTTGATGTGGGGATCGTACGCCTCCCCGACGGCAAAGATCCTGACGAAGTTGTGAGGGACCAACCAGAGACGTGGCGCGCCGCAACGGAGCAGCCAATCCCTGTGGTGGAGTACCTCATCGATACCCATGCTCAAGCTCATGACCTGAAGGATCTTGGTGGCCGCAAGCGTGCCATCGACGGCATCAAGCCGATTTTGCGCAGTCTACGCGACCCAATCGTGCGCGATGGGTATATCTCTGCCGCCGCCCGACGCATTGGCGTGGACGAGAACTCGATCCGTGAAGCCATGATCCAACGCGGCGCCGAGACAGTAGGAACAGAGAGCCGCATCTCTGCCGATCGCGTGCGCGCCGCCGACGCTGATGGTGACGTCGAGTCCATTCTTGCCGGCGTGACGTCACCTGAGGCCGAACTGCTGCGACTCCTTATTGCTGCGCCAACTGAGCGGCTCCGGGTGCGCGATGTTCTGACAGACCAGCTCTTCACGAGCGGGTTGGCGCGCTCGCTCTGGCGCGGACTACGGGCAGCCCTTGATGCGGCGTTAGAGGCCGGGGCAACCGTTGATGTACTTGAGCGGCTACCAACTACGATTGATGGCGAAGAGCGCAGGTTGGCTCAGGCACTCTCCGTGCGCCTTGGTGCCACCGTTGAACTGACACGGATCCGGATCGGTATTGATCAGACCATCTTGCGGCTGGAGGCCGATCGCCTGGAAGAGGCAATGGCCTGGTCGCGTAGTGAAATCGCTGATGCGGAGCGGGAGGGGGACGCCGCTCGTGTCCGCACCCTCATGGAGGCTGAACGAGATCTCGGACAAAAGCGAAAGGCACTCGACCGACGCTTCTTGGCGTCGGGAGTGCTCACAGCGGCAAAGGGGGGGAGCAAGTGACGAAGGCGAAGCAGGTGATCAAGGCGACCGCAGGCGCACCCGCGAAGGTGGTGCCAGGGAAGGCCACGCCAGTGAAGGCTGCACCAACCAAGGTCGCCCCGAAGGCCGCTGCAAAGCCCATCACAAAGGTTGCTCCAAAACCAACGACTAAGCCAGCTCATAAGCCAGTGGTGAAGCCGGCGGCGAAAGTTGCCGCAACGCCCGTGGCAAAGCGCGGATCCCTCGCGACCACTAAGGCCGCACCAAAGCCTGCTGTGAAACTTGCGGCAAAGAAGGCGGCGCCCACAAAATCTGCCCCAAAGAGCCCAACAAAGCCAACGGCGAAAGCCCCCGCGAAGCCAATCGCTAAGCCGATCGCCAAGGCAAAGCCAGCAGCGAAGCCTGCTCCAGCGAAGGGGAAGAAGCCCGCATCACTCGCAACGTCGACCGCGCCAGCAGTGAAGTCGAAGACTGAGAAACCGAAGTCAGAGAAGGCGAAGGTTGAGAAGGTGGCGCCATCCGCAAAGATTGCCGCCGAAAAACCGCAAGGGAAACTTACGAAGGGGAAGGCGGCAGCCGGAGCGACTGCAAAACTTGAAGGTGTCGCTGAGCCAGGCGCAGCAGACCTCGCTGAGATTGAAGTTGACGGCGTTGAGATGCTAAGCCCAGAGGCGGCGGCAGCTTTACTTGTTGCCGAGGTAGCCCCAGAGACGCCGAAGCCTGACGTCGCTGAACCGGTTGCTGAGTCAACGGGTGTGGATGACCCGGTCCGTATGTACCTCAAGGAGATTGGTCGCGTCGGCCTTCTAACCGCCGAAGAGGAGGTCGTCCTCGCCAAGATGATCGAGCTCGGCGAGCAGATGGCCGATGAGCCGTGGAAGGCGGTCTACAACCTGCATCAGTGGACCTATCACGAGACCGAGCTCAAGACGCGGAAGAAGAAGGAGTGGTATCGCCTCGACCCAGCCCTCGCCGCTAAAGCGCACGCAACCTATGCGGAAGCGATTGGCGCCTGGGTCAAGGGACACCATGTGCACGAGTGCAAGGTGACGGGCTTCGCCAAGGCGTCGCGCGAAGTAACAGGCGAGACCGCGAAGAAGAATCTCATGGTAGCTAAGAGCCTCGTGAAATCGTTCAACGAGCCCAACCGTCGCAACCTCGCAGCGAAAACCGCGGAGATGGTGGACTTCGCCTTTCAGACGGTGGGAACCGGCGACATGGAGAGCCGCGACAACGGCGTGCTCCAGAAGCTCTTCCTCTGGGCACGCGATGAGATCGCCTGGCCAGCACTTGAGACCTGGATCGTGCAAGGAAAGCACATCAGCAAGGATGGAAAGGATTGGATTCGCGAGGCGGGTTGGGATCCGGAGAATCCAGCGCTCGGCAAGCTGCGCGGTCGCGAAGGGTACGTTGTGCAGCTCGGCTGGCGCGGCCGCGAGGAGTTGACGAAGGCGAACCTGCGCCTCGTCGTCTCGATCGCCAAGAAGTATATCGGTCGTGGCATGAGCTTCCTGGACCTGATCCAAGAGGGGAACATCGGCCTCATTCGTGCCGTGGAGAAGTTCGAGTACATCAAGGGCTTCAAGTTCTCGACCTATGCAACCTGGTGGATTCGCCAGGCGATCACGCGAGCGATCGCCGATCAAGCGCGAACGATCCGCATCCCGGTTCATATGTATGAGCAGCTGAATCGCCTCACTCGCGTCCAGCGCCAGCTCTTCCAGGAGCTTGGCCGCGAGGCGACCGATGAGGAGATCGCCAAGGAGCTCACCAAGGTGACCGAGTCCGAAGTCACGGCAGAGCGCGTGCGCGAGATGCGCAAGGTGAGCCAGGAGCCGGTATCCCTTGAGACGCCGATCGGCGAAGAGGAGGACAGCCACCTCGGGGACTTCATCGAGGATAAGTCGGCGAAGAAGCCAGACGAGGCGGCCAATAGCCAACTCCTCTCAGAGCAGATCGTCGCCACGTTGGAATCACTCAGCCTTCGCGAACAGCGGGTGCTCCGGCTGCGCTTCGGCCTGGAGGATGGGCGACAGCGCACCCTGGAGGAGGTCGGCGCTGAGTTCAATGTGACCCGTGAGCGGATCCGTCAGATCGAGGCGAAGGCGCTCCGAAAGCTGCGCCACCCATCGCGAGCCCGCAAGCTGCGCGACTATCTCGACTAGGCGGTTCGTGCGGCGGGGAGGAGCCACGGCCCTCCCTGCTAATATTCCGCTCGCGGCAAAGGCCGCGGTCATTCCGGCGTAGCTCAGTGGTAGAGCGGGCGGCTGTTAACCGCCATGTCGTAGGTTCGAATCCTACCGCCGGAGCCAACACCTAGCGGCAGAGTGGAGGGCGAGCATGGTTGCAACCGGACTCAGCGAGAGCCCTCAGGCCTACCGCGTGAAGTTACTTGAGCAGAGCGACAGCCAGATCGACGCATGGGCCACCGGCTCTCTGCGCGACATGGCGAAGCGCAAGGGTATCGTCACCACCATTCACGAGTTCTCCCACGCCGCCCACCTCGACGAGGATGCGCTTGCTGGCGCCTACACGCTTGGCGGCGGCCCAGCGGCAACCATGGGGCGTGACGCAGATGGTCGACTTCTTCTCCCTGCGGTCAGCCTCTGGTGCCTCGTCCCCGGTCTCCGCGCTGCCGATCCAAAAGGTGGCCGCGACCGACTGGTCGCCTTCTTGGTTGCGACCTTCGAAGAGGTCGTCTACATCTAACTTCGGCTAGCTACTCCGACTTCTGTCGCAAGATCGCGGCGAGGTTATCGAGCTTATTGCGCGCGATCAGCAGCCACTTCGCCATATTGGCCCGATCCGTCTCACTGAGGGGCGACCCCGACTCTGGCTGGTCGATCTCATGGAGCACCGAGGCAAGCGCGTCAATGGAAATTGCGAGGCTGTCACGGGCGTTTGTCAACGCAGCGTCTGACGCCGAGGCGATCGCCGCCGCCTGTGCCGAGATCGGTGCTGATGCACGGGTGCCGATTGGTTTGGTAGCCGCAATGATTGGGCGCTCGTTTGGTGAGGCGTACGGGAAGATTGACGGCGCAACTACCTCTGGTGCGCGGGCTGGTTCTGGGCGTTCATCGCGCACCACACTTTTTAGGCGCGCGAGCGAAAGTTCGCCGCGCATCACCTGCGCCGCCAGTTCGCTCCGTCGCGCCTGATCAGTGATCTTCATCAACTCGTAGGCGTGGCTGATGGTGTCGGACCGCTCTGCGACGAGCGCGCGGATGTCAGCCGGCGCATGCATTAGGCGTAGGCGGTTCTCTACGTAACCCTTGTCCTTACCGATGCGCTCGGCTAGTTTGCGAATGCTGTAGCCGAGCTCACTTGTCATGCGCGCAAAGATCGCCGCCTCATCGAGTGGGGAGAGATCCTCACGCTGGAGGTTTTCGATGATCGCAACCTCAAGGGCGATCTCATCGCTCATCGCCTCAACGATTGCAGGGATCATTGGGAGCCCAAGCGAGAGCACGGCGCGCCAGCGGCGCTCGCCCGCAACGATCTCATACGAGCCCGGATCGGTTGGCCGCACGATGATCGGTTGCAGCACCCCATGTTCTCGAATGCTGGAGGTGAGTTCATCGATCGCCAGCGGTGGCAGTGCGAGGCGGGGCTGCTTGGCATTAACCGTGACGCGGTCCACGGCAATCTGTCGTACCGAGCGGTCTCCGTGGGCGCCCTCAGGCGGGAGGAGCGAGAGGATGGAGTCGTCGGGCTCCTGCCCGCCGATCCCCGTATCGCCCGCTGGCAGCTTCCTCTTCGGCATGATGCCTCCCTTAATTGCGCTTCGTGCGCCTCGCGGCCCACCGTTCCGCCGCATCGTACCGCGCAAGGGGTGTGGGAGAATCGTGCGAAGCGAAGCGCCCGTAACGGGGCAGTAGGGAGGTGAGCGTGGGTAAGGAGCAGGGCCGCGACGTCGCGCGCCACACAACCACCTCAGGCGCACCCCTTGAAACGACCTACGGTTCGGACCCGTCCCGCGACGCCGCCGCAGAGATCGGCGCACCAGGCGCCTTCCCGTATACGCGCGGCGTACAAGAGACGATGTACCGCGGCCGCCTCTGGACGATGCGCCAGTACGCCGGCTTCTCAACGGCGCGCGAATCCAACGAGCGCTACCGCTACCTGCTGGAGCAGGGGCAAACGGGACTCTCGGTCGCCTTCGACCTGCCAACGCAGATGGGGTACGACTCCGATGCGCCAGAGGCGGAGGGTGAGGTCGGCCGCGTCGGCGTTGCCATCGACTCCATCGCCGACATGGAGACGCTCTTCCAGGGGATCCCGCTCGACAAGGTCTCAACTTCGATGACGATCAACTCCACAGCGCCGATCCTGCTGGCGCTCTATGTGGCGGTTGCCGAGCGACAGGGGGTGTCGCGCGCCGAGCTCTCGGGCACGACGCAGAACGATCTTCTCAAGGAGTACATCGCTCGCGGTACGTACATCTTCCCGCCTGAGCCATCGCTGCGGCTGATCACCGACGTTTTCGAGTGGTGTGCGACCGAACTGCCGAAGTGGAACACGATCAGCATCTCGGGCTATCACATGCGCGAGGCGGGAGCGACCGCCGCGCAAGAACTTGCCTTCACCTTTGCCGACGCCATCGCCTACGTTGATGCGGCGATCGCGCGCGGCCTCGAGGTCGACGCGATTGCGCCGCGCCTCTCCTTCTTCTTCGCCGCCTGGACCGACATCCTCGAAGAGGTGGCGAAGTTCCGTGCGGCGCGCCGAATCTGGGCGCGTATCATGCGCGATCGTTACGGCGCGAAGAATGAGAAATCGCTCCTCTGCCGCTTCCATGTACAGACCGCTGGCTCAACCCTCACGGCGCAATCAATCGACAACAATGTCGTGCGCGCCGCATATCAGGCGCTAGCGGCCGTGCTTGGCGGCGCACAGAGTCTGCATGTCAACGGTAAAGACGAGGCGCTCGCACTTCCAACGGAGGCGTCGGCACGTCTCGCGCTGCGGACGCAGCAGGTACTCGCCCATGAGGCCGGCGTCGCAGGCACGGTGGATCCGCTCGGTGGGAGCTACGCCGTGGAGGCGCTCACCGATCAGGTAGAGCGCGACGCCCTCGCCCTCATCGCCGAGGTTGACCGGCTTGGCGGCATGGTCGCCGCCGTTGCTGCGGGCTTTCCGCAGCGCGCGATTCAAGACTCGGCGTACGCCTACCAGCGCGAGGTGGAGAGTGGCGAGCGCGTGATCGTGGGCGTCAATCGATTCGTCGACGAAGAGGTCGAGACGCCAGCCATTGCTCGCATTGACCCGGCCCGCGAGCGCGAACAGGTTGCTGAACTGCAGGCGTTCCGTACCGCGCGAGATAACGCTGCCGCAACCGCCGCGATCGCCGAGGTGATCGCCACGGCGAAGGGGAGCGCGAACATGATGCCGCCGATCCTGGCCGCCGTGAAGGCTGGCTGCACCGTTGGTGAAATTAGCGCCGCACTCCGCAGTGTTTGGGGCGAGCACCGGGAGGCGATGGTCCTATGAGCCTTCCCGTGCGCGGCCGGATTCACCACGTCGCTTCTGTCGTACGCGACATCGACGCATCGATCGACTTCCATACCCGTGTGCTCGGGTTGGCACTCGAGCAGGTTGCCGAGGTGCCGTCACAAGAGGTGCGCATCGCCTTCCTCACGGCGGGGGACTCCAAGATTGAACTTGTCTCCCCAACGAATGCCACTAGTGGCGTCGCGCGATTCCTCGAGTCGAAGGGGGAGGGGTTTCATCACCTTTGTCTCGAAGTGCCCGACATCGCTGCCGAGCTCACCGGGCTCGCCGCGGCGGGTGTGCAGCTGATCAATTCAGAGGCGGTCGCTGGCGTCGAAGGTCCGGTTGCCTTCTTGCATCCGAAGAGTTGCAACGGTGTGTTGATTGAGTTGATCGAGGCCCCTGGCGGTCCCGCGTGGAATCGCCTTGGGTTCGGCGCTCCAGGGGAGCTGCGGATTCGCTAGCGCTTAGCGCTTCGTGTAGCCCGCCTCGATCAGCAGGCGCGGGAGTTCGGTCGGCGAGGCGGCCACCTTGAATCCGGCGGCCTCCAGTGCGGCGATCTTGTCGATCGCTCGACCCGATGCGCCAGAGACGATCGCCCCAGCGTGACCCATCCGTCGCCCCTCAGGTGCGGCGCGTCCAGCGATGAAGGCGACACGAGGCAGGTGCTTGAGGTGTTCGCCGGCCCAGGCGGCCGCCTCCTCTTCGGCGGATCCGCCGATCTCGCCGATGAGCACGAGTGCGCGCGTTGCAGGGTCTGCGGCGAAGAGTTCCAGTGCATCGCGGAAGGTGGTGCCGATGATTGGATCGCCGCCGATGCCGAGGCAGGTGGACTGTCCGATACCTGCATCGGTCATGGATTGCACCGCCTCATAGGTCAACGTTCCGGAGCGGCTCACCACCCCAACGTCACCGGGAAGGTGAATGGAGGCGGGGATGATGCCGATCTTTGCGCCGAGGCCGTTCACGCCCGGCGTGGTTGCCCCTGGGCAGTTCGGTCCGATCAGTCGCGCGCCGTACTGCTGCACCACGGCGAGTGCGCCGACCATGTCGTGGACGGGGATCCCTTCTGTAATGCAGAAGATTGTCTTGATGCCAGATGCGGCGGCCTCGGCGATCGCGTCCGCAGCACCCGCCGCCGGAACAAAGATGCAGCTGGTGTTGGCGCCCGTCTTCTCGACGGCCTCGCGAACGGTGTTAAAGACGGGGACGGTCCCATCGAGGCCAAGCTCGCCACCGCGACCTGGCGTGACGCCCGCAACGATCTTGGTGCCATATGCGGCCATCTGTCCGGCGTGGAAGCCGCCCTCACGTCCGGTGAGGCCTTGCACCACAAGTCGCGTGTGCTGATCAACGAGAATGCTCACTTGCCGCCTCCCGCTGCAGCGAGTGCTACAGCCTTCTCCGCCGCCTCATCGAGGCTTGCCGCTGTCTCAAATCCACCTTCGCGTAGGAGTACGGCGGCCTCTGCCGCATTCGTGCCGACGATGCGCACGACCATTGGTACGGTGCGCTCCTGTTGCGCGCGGGCCTCAATGAGCCCCTTCGCGACCTCGTCGCCGCGGGTGATGCCACCAAAGATGTTGACGAGGATCGCCTTAACCCCTGCATCGGCAAGGATGATGCGCATCGCGGCGGCAACCTTATCGGCGCGCGCACCGCCACCAATGTCGAGGAAGTTTGCGGGCGTACCGCCGGCGCGGGTCACGAGGTCAAGGGTCGTCATGGCGAGGCCGGCGCCGTTGACCATGCAACCAATGCTCCCGTCGAGTCGGATATAGGAGATTCCCTGCTCACGCGCCTCGCGATCGATTGGATCTTCGCTGTCGGCATCGCGCCAAGCGGCAAGGTCTGGATGGCGATCCAGTGCGGAATCATCAAGCGTCACCTTGGCATCGAGGCAGATGAGTCGTTCACCACCTGGAAGCTCGGGCGCCGCAACTACGGCGAGGGGATTCACCTCAACAAGATCAGCGTCGCTCTCGCGAGCGATCTTCACGAGGCCCGCAGCAATCACGCAGAACTGCTTGAGGAGTTCACCGCGCAGCCCAATGCCGAAGCCGAGTCGGCGCGCCTGGAACGGGAGCAGTCCGCCATGTGGGTGCGCGACCTCGCGAACGATGGCGGTCGGATCCTTGGCCGCGACCTCTTCAATCTCCATGCCACCTGCGGCGGAGGCCATGACGAGAACGCCACGCGTGGTGCGATCGATCAGTGCGGCGACGTAGATTTCGCGAATGATCTCTGATGCCGGTGCGACCAAGACGCGTCGCACGGGGAGGTCTTTGATGCTGAGGGCGAGAATTGACGCGGCGGTTGCTTCGGCCTCCGCGGCGCTTGCGGCGAGCTTGACCCCGCCCGCCTTCCCTCGCCCGCCGACGAGGACCTGGGCCTTGATGACGACCTGGTGGAC
>JBAXWE010000041.1:0-9932 GCA_037128565.1 bacterium | reverse complement strand
CTCGGCGCCGGCGCCGAGTGCACCATGGTCCACGAGAGTGGCGCCGACTTCGGAGAGGGCGAAGACTGCGGCGGCTTGGCCGCTGCTCCCCCAGGTGGCGCGAACGCGCAGGCCGCCCGGGAAGTCGCTGATGCGACTCTTCGGCTCGCCGGCTCCTGTTGGGATGGGGGCGTTCGCACGTTCGTTCACCCAGCGATTCTAGGCGCGACGTACGCTTAGGCCATGAAGGCTGTGTTGTTCGACTGGGACGGGACCCTTATTGATACGACCGAGCACGTCTATGAGGCGAACGTTGAGGTGATGAAGTCCTTCGGCCTCCCACCCCTTACCCGTGAACGGTATGGGGCCGCCTTCTCACCGAACTGGCGCCGCATGTACGCCGCCCTTGGCGTCCCCGAGCACCTTGTGGAGGGTGCCGCCGACGTTTGGCATGGCGCCTACAAGGGGCACGAAGCGGAACTCCTCCCTGGCGCGTACCCGGCGCTGGAGCGACTCGTTGCCGCCGGGATCCCGCTCGGCGTCGTCACCGCTGGCGATCGCAAGGTCGTCGCTGGACAGCTGCGCCGTACTGGTGTCGCCGACCTCATCGGTTCGGCGGTCTACGGCGATGACGCAGTCGAGCAGAAGCCCGACCCTGCGCCACTGCGACGTGGGCTCGCCGCCCTTGGCCATGCGACCACGCCAGCTGAAACCGCCTACCTCGGCGACACACTCGATGACGTGCGCATGGCGCGCGCCGCGGGGGTGCACGCGGTCGGCATTCACTCGCCCTTCTTCCACCCAGACGACTTTTATGAGGCCGACGCGCACGAGCACGCCCCCTCGGTTGCCGCCTGGGTTGCCGCGCTCCTTGACGGAGCGAAGCGCTAGACTCACCGCATCGCGACAGGGGAGCGCCATCGGGCGCTGAGATGCGGAACGTCCGCGAACCCTACGAACCTGATCCGGGTCATGCCGGCGAAGGGAGGACGCAGGTGTACCCCGCGCGATAGAGAGCGAGGTATCTGTGCGCGCGTTGATTCTTGCGGGGGGCGATCAACCTGATCCGGCGCTGCTCGATGCGCACTGGCCCGGATGGCGCTCTGCTGCACTTGTCGTCGCCGCTGATGGCGGTGCCCGACACGCCGCTCATCTGGGCTTGCCACTGCACCAAGTGGTCGGCGACTTTGATTCACTGAGCGCCGAGGATACTGATGAGCTTGAAGCGGCGGGTGTGATCATCTCGCGCTACCCAACGAATAAAGATGCGACCGATACCGAGCTGGCACTCCTTGCAGCGCTCGACGCTGGGGCAACTGAGATCACGCTCCTCTGCTCCTGGGGTGGCCGTAGTGATCACGCCATCGGCACCCTTGCACTCCTGGCGCACCCACGGTGCGGTGCTGCAACGGTGGCGATCCTAGATGAGCAGACGCGCACGCAGTTGATGCGTAGTGGTGCGGAACTCACGTTGCGTGGTGCGGTAGGGCGAAACATTTCGATCACGCCGTGGGGTGGCGACGCGACCGTCTCAGCGACGGGTGTTCGCTGGACCCTTGATTCTGCGGTCCTTGTTGCGGGGAGTACGCGCGGCATTTCAAATGTGGCAACCGCCACAGAGTCAATCATCACGGTGCACGATGGTGCCGTGTTGGTGAGCGAAGAGGGGGGCGCAGCATGAAGCGTTCATGGGGACTGATGGATCTCGTCACTGTTGCAACGATCGGCATCGCCTCGGGGGTGCTCTTCGCCGGATGGAATCTGGTCTGGGGCGCCACATCGCCACTCTTTGCCGCGGTGCTGCCGCTGCAGTACCTGCTTTTCGCTGGCACATGGGTCATCGCTGGGCCACTTGCCGGACTGATCGTGCGGCGCCCAGGCGCGGCACTCGCCGGCGAAGTGATCGCCGCCTCTGTCTCGTTCCTCCTCGCGAGCCAGTGGTCGGTCGATGCGATCGCCTCAGGTGCGGCGCAAGGAATCGGCGCAGAGCTCGCCTTCGCGCTCGTTGGATATCGCGTTGCCGGTTGGCGTGTGGCGCTCGTCGCTGGGGCGCTCTCGGGAGTCGGCATGGCGCTCCACGATCTGCCGCTCTACTTCCCCGATGTCAGCAGCTCGTTCGGGGGAGCGTTGGTCGCGGCGATGGTGACGAGTTCGGCGATCATCGGCGGACTCGGGGCGCTGTTCTTGCGCGTCGCCCTGCGACGCAGCGGCGCCCTCGACCTGATCGGATCGTAACGGCGTGTCACCCCTCTCTATAGAGATTGCCGACCTCACCTGGCGGCCGGCCGGTTCGGATCGATTCACGCTTGATCTGCGCGGGATCTCTCTCAGCGTGCCTCCTGGTGGACTCCTTCTTATTAGCGGCGCATCGGGGGCGGGGAAGAGCACCCTCTTGCGCGCGATTGCTGGGCTGCTCGGCACAGTGCTGCCGGGTGAGCTGCGCGGCCAACTTCGCGTTGGGGGGGTTGATCTCATTGCCGCCGCGGAACTGGATTCGGGGATCCCGCGTGAGCTGAGCGAGCGACTGGGATACATCGCGGCCGGCCCAGCCCCGACCTATGCGCTGCCACTACTAATTGACGACGCGGCGCTACCGCTCGAGTCGCGACGGGTACCTACGGGCGAGATGCGTGCGCTCATTGAGCGGTACGCGCGCGAGGCCGCCGTTGAGGTTTCCCTCATCGATCGCAGCCTCACGACGCTGAGTGGCGGTGAGCGCGCAGCAGCCGCGGCTCTGGTTGCGCTCGTCGCCTCACCAGATCTGTTGGTCGCTGACGAGCCGCTCGGCGGTTTGGACCAACGGTCGGCAGAGCGGGTTGCGACGACGCTACGCGAGAGTGGTGCGACGTGCGTGATTGCAGCGCACGACCTCACGATGTTTAGTGCTGCAACGGCGCAGCACTTGACCCTTGATGGTGGAAGGGCCGCTTCGCCTATGCCGGCGTCGGCGACCGCCGCAGACTGGAGCGCGCTGCGTGGCGAGCGTGGTGGTGGGGTGTCAGATGTTCAGTTGGTGCGCGCGGCGGCGGCGGGTCGCACCGTTGGTCCATCAAGCCTTGCGGTGATGCGCGGTACGACGACGCTTCTTACCGGCGACACGGGGAGCGGGAAATCTACGCTCCTGCATCTCGTTGCTGGGACCCTCGCCATAAACGAAGGAGAGCGCACCGCCGCCCCAGATCTGAGGATCAGAATTGCACCGCAGGACTCGGGTCTGTTGCTCGGCGCTCGGCCGACGCGCGCACTCATTGCGCCCGCTGATGGCGTGCGAGCGGAAGCGATCGCACGGCGACTCGAGGTCGATCACCTGCTGGACGTGCCGCCAGGGCGACTCTCTGATGGCGAGCGCCGTCGACTCGCGATCGTTGCGACGCTTGCCGCTGCGCCCGACCTTCTGATCCTTGACGAGCCGAGCGGCGGCCTTGACGACGCCCGCGTGACGGCACTCTGCGAACTGCTCAACGATGCTGAGCTACTCGGCACGAGCGCGGTGCTGATTGCCACGCATGATGCGCGGCTCGGCGTACTACGTGACTCAGGGGGGCGACCATTACGGCGGGTGCGCCACCCTGAAGAGACGGGCACAAGCGTGGAGCCTACCGAGGGTGGCCTCGCCGCCCTCCTCCCCGCACCAGCGGCGCGAGTCGCGGAGAGCGCTGAACGCCTCCTCTCGCCTGAGCTCGGCCGACGGCTAATCGGTACGGCGAATCCGCTGACACGCCTCGGCCTCGCCCTCTTCTGGTTCGCCCTATCGATCGCGAGCCCTGCAACACCAGTGGCACAGGCAGCGATCGCCCTCCCCGTACTTGTCGTGGCGTGGGCCTCTGGCGTACAGGTCCTCGCGACACTGCGCCTCGCCCTTGCCCTCACGCCAGCCCTTCTCGGCATCGTGCTTGCCAATCTGTTCGGCGGGGCGTCGATCGCAGAAGCGGTGGGTGCCGGAACGCGACTGCTCGCCTTCGCCGCCGGTAGCCTCGTGTTGTTGCGACCGTTTGAGCCGCTGCGCATGGCCGACGCGTTTATTGAAAAGCTCCGCGCACCGTTTGCGCCAACGATGGCACTCCTTACGACCGCGGCGCGCATTCCAACGTTGCGCGATGAGGCCCGCGAACGGCGTGCGATTCGTCGGCTGACTCGGCGAGGTGCAGATCCGCTCCTGGTTGTGGACATGTTCGATTCAGTCATTCGTGCAGTGCCGCAACTTGCGATTGCCTTAGAGGTTCGCGGTGTGCGATTGCCGACGCGTCACGCCCCACCTACACGCCGGCGCCCCTCCCGCTTTGGCCGTGCAGATCTACTCATCGTTGGCCTGAGTGTCGGAGGCCTGCTGGTATCGGTGGCGCGGACCATCGCAGAGGCTATACTCGCCAGATGAGTCCATTTAAAGCGTTCCCACCCGTCGGTAGCGAAGCCCCTGCGTTTACGTTGCGCGATGCGACGGGCAGCGATCACAGCACCGTTGCAGCGCGCGGCACGTGGCTCGTCATCTACTTCTATCCGAAGGACGACACCCCAGGCTGCACCATTGAGGCATGTGAGTTCCGCGACGCCGAGTCGGCGTTGCAGCAGGCCGGCGCACAAGTGTGGGGGGTGAGCCCCGACGACCAGTCCAGCAAGGCCGCCTTCCGCGACAAGTTCTCGCTGAACTTCCCGATCCTCTCCGACCTCGACCACGAGGTCGCTGAGGCCTATGGCGTCTGGGGCGAGAAGCAGATGATGGGGAAGAGCTTTATGAGCACCCACCGCGTCACCTTCTTGATCAACCCAGAGGGCCGCGTGGCGAAGGTCTGGGAGAGCGTGACTCCGACGGGGCATGCGGCAGAGGTGCTTGCGGAGATCACCAGCCAGAGGGGCTAAAAGGCGGTGCCTTTGGGGGGACGCCGGCACCGCCTTAGGCGGAGATTCTGGCAGAAATTCATCTTCCGCACAAGAAAAAGCGACCAAATTGCAACTATCCCGCTGAGCACGCTGCACGAGAGCCCCTGCTACCCTTGACCCTGCAAGCAATGACCCACGGCATCACCGAAAGGCTCACTGTGACGCTCGAGACTCAAGACTTCCTGGTCCAGCCGGTCGACGCCTCCTGGCTCCAGTGCAACATTGAGTGCCAAGAGGCCTGCCCCGTCGGCACCAATTGCCGCGGCTACCTCAACCTCGCCGCTGAGGGTCGCTTCGAAGAGGGCTACCTCCTCTCCCGCGAACCGAACCCGATTGCCGCCATGTGTTCGTACGTCTGCTCTGCACCGTGTGAGCGCGCCTGCCGCCGCGGCGATATCGATCGACCACTCGCAATTCGCGCGATGAAGCGCTTCCTTGTGGAGTGGCACGCCGCCTCCGGCATTCCCGATGTTGCTCCAGAAATCACGCCACGTGCAGAGAGCGTCGCTGTGATCGGCGCCGGCCCCGCCGGTCTCTCCGTTGCGCGCGAGCTCGCCGTGAAGGGCTACCAGGTCACCGTCTACGACAGCCTGCCGTATGGCGGCGGCACGATGCTCATCGGTGTTCCTGCCTTCCGACTTCCACGCGAGGCGATCGAGACCGACGTGCGCCTCATTGAGCGCCTCGGCGTGAAGTTCGTCTACAACACGGAGGTCGGTCGCGACATCACCTTCGAGCAGTTGCAGCAGCAGTACAACGCGATCGCCATCTGCGCTGGTGCAATGAACGCCGTCGCCCTCGACGTTCCAGGCGCCGACCTGAACGGCCTCGTCTACGGCGTTGACTTCATGAAAGATGCCAACCTCGGCAAGCCGCTCAGCGTTGGCAAAGATGTGGTGGTCATTGGTGGTGGCTACACCGCCATGGACTGCTCGCGCACCTCGCTCCGCCACGGCGCCGAGCGCGTCACCATCGCCTACCGCCGCACGCGGTCCGAGCTTGTCGTTGACGAAGAGGAGCTCGGCGAGACGGAGCGCGAGGGTGTGCGCATGGACTTCCTCGTCTCACCACTCGAACTGATCGGCGAGAACGGCAACATCACCGGCGTGCGCATGATCAAGAATCGCCTCGGCGAGCCAGACGCATCGGGTCGTCGCAGTCCAGTGCCAATTGAAGGTTCGGAATTCATCCTCACCGCCGACACCGTCATCCCAGCGGTGTCGCAGGCCGCCGAGCTCGGCTTCCTTCCAGTAGAGAGCACCTTCGAAGTGGCGCGCGGTCGCGTCAAGGTTGACCCGGCCACCTACGCCACCAATATCAAGGGCGTCTGGGCCTGCGGCGACTTCGTCACCGGCCCGGCCACCATGATTGAGGCCGCTGGCCACGCCAAGAAGTGCGCCTACGCCATTGATCGCTACCTCGACGGCCAGGCCGAGATTACTGTCGACGCCAACGTGAAGATCACCAGCTCCTGGCGCCACGAGATGCCCGAGTTCTACGACCGCATCCCACGCCAGCACATCCCGGTGCTGCCGCTGGCGGCGCGCCTCCCATCAGGGGACCCTGTGGTCAACTTCACCACCCAGGTTGAGCTCGGCTACGGCGCCCAGCAGGCGGTCGCCGAGAGCACCCGCTGCCTCATGTGCAACTACAACATCTGGTTTGATCCGATGCGCTGCGTCCTCTGTGGCGCCTGCGCCGACGTCTGCCCTGAGGGGGTCATCCATATGGTGGACATCAATCAACTCAAGTCTGAGGGCGCCCTCCCCGAGCTTTCCGAGGCCTACGGCTGGGAGAACGGTGGGGCAATGCTCCTGGATGAGGAGCGCTGCATCCGCTGCGCCCTCTGCGTAAAGCGCTGTCCCTTCGACGCCATTACGATGGAGCGGTTCGAACTGCAAGAGATCAGCTCGGACGGACGCCTTTATAAGGAGTCCTACCGAGATGGGCAGCTGGCCGGCGTCGCCGGCGTAGCGGGAGGGGCACAGTGAGCCTACTGGCGAGAGTCGATCAGGCGGTTCGCAGGTCAGCAGCCTGGCGCTCTATCTTCCGCAACTCCTATCCGAACGACGAGCGTAGCCGCGCCTATGCGGTGATGAACAACGTCTTCTTGCACCTGCACCCGGTGCGCGTGCGCCAGCACGCCGTGAAGTTCGCCTACACCTTCTGTCTCGGCGGCTTGAGCTTCTTCCTCTTCCTCGTCCTTACCGTGACGGGCGTCTACCTGATGTTCTTCTACGCCCCATCGGCAACGCAGGCGTACTCCGACATCCTCAGAATTCAAACGATCATTCCGTTCGGGCAGATCACCCGCAACATTCACCGATGGGGTGCGCACCTCATGGTCTTCTTCGTCTTCTTGCACATGATGCGCGTCTTCTACCACGGCGCCTACAAGCCACCACGCGAATTCAACTGGGTCGTTGGTGTGATCCTGCTCTTCCTTACGCTGATGCTCAGCTTCACCGGCTACCTGCTGCCGTGGGACCAGATCGCCTACTGGGCGATCACCATCGGCTCGAACATGGCCGGCTACGCGCCGCTCTTGAACACCCCATCGAAGCTCCTCCTGCTCGGCGGCCTTGAGGTTGGGCAGAACACGCTGCTCCGCTTCTATGTGCTGCACGTGATGGTCTTCCCACTCTTGGCGGCAGTCTTCCTCGCGGTCCACTTCTGGCGGATCCGCAAGGACGGCGGCATCAGCGGACCACTGTGACCAATGAGTGACGAACAGCGCCCAGTGAGCTCCCTGCCAGTAGATCCGTCACGCCAGACGGAGATCGACAAGCAGCGCGTGCCGATGGCGGCGCGCCCATATCGACTCCTCGCCCTCGTCAAGCAGGACGCGGTTGTGCGGGTGCAGAAGGAGCCAGATGACACGGTCATGACCTGGCCGCACCTCCTCACCATCGAGTTCTTGGCTGCAGTGGCGATGAGCATCTTCCTGCTCTTGCTCGGCCTCTTCATTAATGCACCGCTCGAAGAGCTTGCCAACCCAAACGTCACCCCAGCCGTGGCGAAGGCGCCGTGGTACTTCCTTGGCCTACAGGAGTTGCTCGCCTACTTCCACCCAACCGTTGCTGGCGCGCTAACGCCAGCCGCCGTGCTCGTTGGCTCGGCGCTCATTCCATACCTAGATCGCCGCAACATTCACAGCACGAAGCCATCGGATCGCAAGCTTGAGGTCACCCTCTTCTCCGTGCTCTGGGCGCTCGGACTCACCGTGACCTTCATCGGCATCTTCTTCCGCGGTCCTGGCTACTCTTTCATCTTGCCGTGGTCGACCGGCTTCTTCTTTAGCTTGTGATCGGGGGAACGCAGTGAGTCACTACAGCGTTGAACCGAGCGACAAGCCAAAGGCTCTGACGACGCAGACCATCAAGGCGCTGCGCCACGAAGAGGTGCAGGGGATCTCGCGTCGCCGACTGCTGCGCACCACCATTGGCGCCGGCTTCGCACTCTGGTTGCTTGAAGTCACTGCCGGCACCCTCGGCTTCCTCTGGCCAAACCTTGAGGGCGGCTTCGGCGGCAAGATTCGCGTCGGCACACTGAAGTCGTTGATCGACGCCAACGCGGGCCTCCCAATCAAAGAGGGCTACCCAGCCTATGTGCAGGATGCGCGCGCCTTCATCATGCTGGTCGATCCGAACCGCCAGGAGTTTGTTCCAGGTGAAGATCCGACTGGTGACGGCACATCACTGAACGTTCGTGCGCTGTATCAGCGCTGCCCACACCTCGGCTGCAAGCCGAACCCCTGCATCAAGACCTATTGGCTCGAGTGCGCCTGCCACGGCAGCCGCTACGACCGACTCGGCACCAAGGCGCAAGGCCTTGGCCCTGCGCCACGTGGCATGGACCGCTTCGCTTCGGTCGTTGATAAGGATGGCGTCCTCACTCTTGACACCGGCAAAATCAATCTCGGCACCGTGCCACTCGCGATCGGCACGCCAGGGATCGAGGCACCACGCGCCGCCACAGGGTGCATCTAATGAGTGACGAGAAGCAGCTCCCAGTGCCGAGCGAGAAGGTGAGCACGCCGGTGCCGCGCCTCTCGAGCCCAAGCCAGATTCAAACGCACGGCCTGACCGCCGAGCGCGCCGCGAAGATCGTCAATCAGAGCGGCTCCTCTCGTATGGCAGCGCTTCTTGGTATCGCCATCGTCACCCTCTTCGTCATCGTCTACGCCTTCTACGATCAGGGGCTCCCGGGTGCTACGGGTTCGTCGCGACTCAACGCGGCGAAGCAGGAGCAGTACCTCGAGACGGTCAAGCGCGGCTACAACCTGTTCGAGGCGAACTGCGCTCGCTGCCACGGTGCCCAGGGCCAGGGCGGCATCGGTCCAGTGCTCAACGATCAGGGGAAGCTCCTCGCTCACCTCACGCCGCAATATCTGAAGAACGTCCTCACCGTCGGCGGTCGCTATGTCTGCGGCAATGCCAAGTCGCTGATGGGCGTCTGGGCCGACACCAATGGCGGCCCGCTCAACTACCGCGAGATTGAAGAGCTGATCGCCTGGATCCGCGCCACCAACACCGACTCCATTGAGGTGCGCGATCCGAAAACTGGCGAGATGGTCGCGGTCACAGGGTGGCGCGATCCAGCGTATGCCCCCGCACCTGATGCAACACCAGTTCCGGACTGCTGGTCTGACGCGTTTGCCGTTTCACCAACGCCGACTGGGCCAGCGACCCCGACGCCGTCGATGGTGGCGGGCGATAGCTACACGATCGTTGCGATGGGCGTGAAGTACGACCTCTCGACGCTGACCGTTGCGGCGGGGAAGGCCTTCAGCATCGTCTTTGATAATCAAGATGCGGGCATCCCACACAACGTTGCGATTCACCAGGGCACTGCAACCGGGGCCGAAGTGTTCCAGGGCGAGATCTTCCCAGGCGTCGGCACGCGCACCTATGCGGTGCCAGCCCTTACCGCAGGAACCTACGCCTTTGTCTGCACCGTGCATCCAAACATGGTCGGCACGTTGACGGTGAAGTGATGAGCGGCAGCAACGATCCACGAACACTTGGCCCAGGCGCCGTCGCACCTCGGCGCGTGCTCTTCGGCCTGCTCGATGC
>JBAXWE010000040.1:0-10335 GCA_037128565.1 bacterium | reverse complement strand
GCCGCCCTCTATAAGGAGCGCAGCGATCACGGTGCAACGCTCGTTGCCGCGCACGCGACGCAGCTGCTTGCCTACGCCACCGCATACCCAGCCGAGGCCGCTGAGTTGCAGCGCCGCATGGCGGGAACGCTCCCGGCTGGCTGGGAGAGCGCCCTACCGAAGTACGAACTTGGTGGCGACGCGCCAACGCGCAACGTCAGCCAGTCGAGCATCACAGCGCTCGGCGCCGTTCTTCCAGAGTTTATTGGCGGGAGCGCCGACCTTTCAGAGTCGAACCTCACCGACATTCATGGTGGTGGCAAGTTCACCGCTACCGAGTCGGGCCGCAACATTAGTTACGGCGTTCGCGAGCATGCGATGGGCGCGATTGCAAACGGCATCTCGTATCACGGTGGGCTGATCCCATTCGTTGCAACGTTCCTCACGTTCAGCGACTACCTGCGCGGCGCACTGCGTCTTGCAGCGCTCGCCAATCTCGGTAGCATCTTCGTCTTCACGCATGACTCGATTGGTCTCGGTGAAGATGGTCCAACACACCAGCCGGTCGAGCACTACGCCGCGTTGCGCGCAATTCCAAACGTGCGCTTCTTCCGACCTGGTGATCCAAACGAGGCCGCTGCCGCGTGGGGCGTTGCCGTCGAGCGACGACATGCGCCAACGGTGCTCGCCTTCACCCGACAGAAGTTGCCGGTACTTGCTGGCTCCATCACTGGTGCAGCAGCTGGCGTGCGACGCGGGGCATATGTACTGCGCGAGGCAACGGGCGCTGCAAAGATGATCTTGATCTCGACGGGCTCAGAGTTGCACCTCGCCGTTGCGGCGGCGGAGCAGCTCGAGGCCGCCGGCACGCCAACGCGCGTCGTCTCGATGCCGTGCCCAGAACTCTTCGGTGAGCAAGATGCGGCGTACCGCGAGTCGGTACTCCCGGCGGCACTACGCGCACGTGTCGCCTTTGAGGCGGGGGTGAGCTTGGGTTGGGATCGCTGGTCGGGCACCGACGGCGCCATCATTGCGATGGACCGCTTCGGCGCATCGGCGCCTGCGCCAACCCTCTTCAAGGAGTTCGGCTTCACCCCAGAGCGCATCGTGGAGATCGCCAAGGGGGTGCTCGCAGGCACGGTGCACGGCGTCGTGCCGACGCCGCACCTGCACGACGGGCATCAGGTTCGCTGAGGTGAGTCGCCGACTCGCCATCGCCGCAGATCACGCCGGAGCCGCTCTCAAAGCAGCAATCGTTGCCCGCGTTGCGGAGATCGCGCCTGATTGGAGCGTCGCCGACCTCGGCGGCGACGGGAGCGACCCAACCGACGACTATCCCGACTCCGCGCGCGCGGTGGCGGAGCGCATGATCGCCGGCCAGGCCGATCGGGGCCTGGTGATTTGCGGCTCGGGGATCGGCGTGACGATCGCGGCGAACAAGTTCCACGGCATCCGCGCCTCTATCGCACACGATCCAGCGTCTGCGCGCCAGGGTGTGGTGCACGACGATATGAATGTGCTCGCCTTCGGCGCAAATCTCATCACCCTTGAGACGGCACTGGAAACGCTTGCTGCCTTCTTGCAGTCCGAACCGAGTAGTGAAGAGCGATACCTCCGCCGCACGGCAAAGGTCGCCGACATTGAAGAGGAGCAGTCATGAGCAGCGAACCACGACTCCCGTTCCGCGCGCGCATCGGCCGCCCATCCGACCTTGCAGCCATTGAGAGCACCTTCGATCGTGCTCGCACCGGCGAGTGGGCGGTACGACTTGCTGCACGCGACGCCACCCTCTGGAGCAACGATCCAGAGGTGCAGGAGAAGATTGCGAATCGCCTCGGCTGGCTCGATGCCCCAGAGCACTTCACCACTGAGATCCCATCGCTTGAAGCGTTCGGTGAGTCGCCCGTCACTGGTGCCGCCACGCGCGTTACCGACTTCGTTGTCGCGGGGATGGGTGGCTCCTCGCTCGCCCCTGAAGTTCTTGCGCGCGCCTTTGCCGACATCACGGATTGGGGGAAGGCGCGCATCTGCGACTCGACCGACCCGGAAGCGGTGCGCGCTGCGGTTGCTGGCCTGAAGCCGGAGAGCAGCTACTACCTGCTCGCGAGCAAGTCCGGCACCACCACCGAGACGCTCTCTTTCGCCGCATATGCATATGAGTTGAATAAGCAGCAACTCGCCGCAAGCGGTTCCACGCAGGAGCCAACGGCGAACTTCGCTGCGATCAGCGACCCGTCGCCGTGCGTTGACGGGGTCACGAAGGTGGTCGACACGAGTCGCCTCTTCTTAAACCCTGCCGACATTGGCGGACGCTACTCCGCACTCAGCTTCGTTGGCCTTGTGCCGGCGGCACTCCTCGGCATCGACCTCGACCCGCTCCTCGCATCGGGGAGTGCAGCGGTGGCGCAGAGCCGCGATCCGGAGCCAGCGGGAAATCACGCTCTCGCACTCGGCTGCATCATGGGAGCGCTCGCGCGCGAGGGTCGCGACAAGATGACCCTCATCGTTGACGAACCGATCGACGGCTTCGGCGCATGGGCGGAGCAGCTCGTGGCCGAGAGCACAGGAAAGCACGGCGTAGGTGTTGTGCCTGTTGACGGCGAGCCACTCGGCGCCGTTGCCACCTACGGAGAAGACCGACTCTTCGTGCGCATCAAACTAGATGGCGGCATCGCACCACGTTGCGCCGACGGCTCAGCCGTTGATGTGCGACTCGACGCACTCGCTGCAGCGGGTCACCCAGTGGTGGAGTGGACGCTCAACGATCGCATTGACCTTGGCGGAGAATTCGTGCGCTGGGAGGTTGCGACGGCATTCGCTGGCGCCGTGCTGAACATCAATCCATTTGATGAGCCGAACGTCACCGAGTCAAAGACGAACACCGCCAATGTGCTTGCCGAACTCGCGGCGAAGGGGGCACTCCCCGAGCTGCCAGCCAAGTGCACCGTCGACGGCCTGCAGATCTGGGCCGACGACACACTGCCGGCGGCATTTGCCGACGATGCGGAGCGGCTGATTGCCGGTCAGCTCGATCGGCTCGGCGCGCGCGGCTACATCGGCATTCAGGCGTACATCGCCAGCACACCAGCGCGCACCGCAGCGCTAACGAAGCTCCGCCTCGCCCTGCGCGACGCAACCGGGCGAGCCACCA
Source organism: bacterium (assembly GCA_037128565.1). GTDB lineage: Bacteria > Chloroflexota > Limnocylindria > Limnocylindrales > Limnocylindraceae > Limnocylindrus. The sequence continues at coordinate 7,205 of JBAXWE010000040.1, read as the reverse complement.
CGGTGGGGATTGGTCCGCGCTTCCTGCACTCCACCGGGCAGCTCCATAAGGGTGGGGCGCCAATCGGCTGGTTCCTGCAGATCGTCGCTGGTCACCCACGAGACCTCGCGATTCCAGGGCGGCCATACAGCTTCGGCCAGCTCATTGACGCTCAGGCGCTCGGCGACGTTCGGTCGCTCGCCGACCACGGGCTCCCCGTGCTGCGGGTACACCTGGGCGACGATCCTGACGCTGGTCTCACGCGCCTGACGGCGCTCATCGAACGGGTGCTCGCAGTTCGCTAGCATCGGGTTATACAAACACCAATAGTGAAGGGGGAGATCATGCAGATCGGATTTATCGGCCTCGGCAAGATGGGCGCCAACATGGTGAAGCGACTGGTCCGCAACGGCCACGACGTCGCGATTTGGAATCGCTCCCGTGAGAAGACCGATGAGGTCGCCAAGGAGGGTGCCAAGGCCACCTACACCGTGAAGGAACTGGTCGACAGCTTGACCTCCCCAAAGCGCGTCTGGGTCATGGTGCCGAGCGGCGATGCCACCGAAGCAATGATCGACGAGCTGATTCCCCTCCTCGCCAAGGGCGACACCATCATTGACGGCGGCAACTCCAACTTCCACGACACCATCCGCCGACACGAGAAGCTCGCCGGCCACGGCATCCACTTCATCGACGCCGGAACCTCGGGCGGCGTGTGGGGCCTGGAGAATGGCTACTGCATGATGGTTGGCGGCGACGCTGCACCGGTGAAAGCGCTTGAACCGATCTTCATCACCCTCGCGCCAAAGGACGGCTACATGCACTGCGGCGGCTCTGGCGCCGGACACTACGTAAAGATGGTGCACAACGGCATCGAGTACGGAATGATGCAGTCGTACGCCGAAGGATTCGAGATCCTGGCGAAGTCGCGCTATCAGCTCGATCTCGCCAAGGTGAGCGACCTCTGGATGCAGGGTTCGGTCGTCCGCAGCTGGCTTCTTGAGCTTGCCGCGCGCGCCTTCCGCGCCGAGGGAAGCGACCTCAAGGGAATCAAGGGCTGGGTCGCTGACTCCGGCGAGGGTCGCTGGACGGTACAAGAGGCAATTGACCTTGATGTGCCAGCACCACTCATCACCCTCTCACTGCTGACGCGCTTCCGTTCGCGACAGGACGACTCGTACTCAGCAAAGGTGCTCGCCGCACTACGCAATCAGTTCGGCGGCCACTCGGTGAAGTCGGAGTGAGCCCACAGTCACCTGCCGAAGGCCACGCGACGATTCGCGATCTGCGGCTCGGCCGCAAGACACGAAAGCCTGCCGCAAAGAGGGGGGCAAAGAATCCACTGCGTGCCGGGCTGCGCATTGAGCGCGTCCCCGACCCGCACGTGGTGGTCCTCTTCGGTGCAACGGGCGACCTTGCGCATCGCAAGGTCGTACCTGCGCTCTTCCATCTTTGGGTTGGCAACCTGCTGCCAGAACGATTCGCACTCGTCTGCTTCGGTCGGCGACCGTTCAGAGATCAAGAGATTCGTACGGCGTTGCGCGCCTCTCTTGACAAGCATGCGCGCATCACTCCGGTAGACGAAGAGCGCTGGGCATCATTTGCGTCGCGCATCACCTACCACCAGGGTGGCTTTGATGAGGCCGAGGCGTATACGTCACTTGCGACGAAGCTCAACGCCATTGACACAGAGTCCGGCACCGACGGGAATCGCCTCTACTACCTCGCTACGCCCGCCTCATCATTCCCCGAGATCGTGCGCAGCCTCGGCGCCGCAGGTCTTGATCACGAGACGGCCGATAGCGGCTGGCGACGTGTCGTCATTGAGAAGCCGTTCGGCCGCGACCTCGAGACGGCCGTCAAGCTGAACCGCGAAGTTGGCAAGGTCTTCCGCGAGTCGCAGGTCTACCGCATCGACCATTACCTCGGTAAAGAGACGGTGCGCAACATCCTGATCTTCCGCTTCGGCAATCTGATCTTTGAGCCGATCTGGCACCGCCGCTACATCGACCACGTACAGATCACGGTGGCAGAGTCCATCGGTGTTGAGGGGCGCGGCGCCTTCTACGAAGAGACGGGCGCACTGCGCGACATTCTGCAGAACCACCTACTCCAGTTACTGACGCTTGTGGCAATGGAGCCACCAGCAAACCTAGAGGCTGAGGCACTTCGCGATGAGAAGGTGAAGGTGCTCCGCGCTATTCGACCGATCCCCGTTGAGGAGGTTGACCAATCAGTGGTTCGCGGGCAGTACGGTCCAGGTTGGGTGGGCGCAACAGAGGCCCCAGGATATCGCAGTGAGCCGGCGGTCGACCCGTCTAGCGAAACAGAGACGTTCGTAGCGGCACGACTGGAGATTGATGACTGGCGTTGGGCGGGTGTCCCCTTTTATCTACGCGCCGGAAAGCGCCTCCCAAAGCGCGCCACCGAGATCGCCATCCAGTTCAAGGATGTGCCGCAACACCTCTTCCCCACGGTCGGCGACGAGCCAGAGCCGAACCTCCTCGTCATCCGCATCCAGCCAGACGAAGGGATCCTCATGCGCTTCGCGGCCAAGGTTCCTGGTCTCGGGATCGACGTGCGACCAGTGAATATGGACTTTGCCTATGGTTCCGCCTTTACCGTGGAGAGCCCCGACGCTTACGAGACGCTAATCCTCGACGCGCTGTTGGGCGACGCATCGCTCTTCACGCGCGCCGACGAGGTCGAGGCAGCCTGGCGCATCGTTGATCCAATCATCGACGCTTGGATCGCAGGTGGCGAGCCAGAGTTGCCAAACTACACATCGGGCACCTGGGGCCCAGATGCGGCCGACGAGCTACTCACCCGAGAGGGGCGCCGCTGGCGCCGCCTGTAAGCCGGTAGGGGCGAACAACCGATGAGCCTCAACTCCATCCTCGCTTCGTCACTGCGCTGGTCATCAAGCGCCACCACGGTTGCAGAGGCCGACGCACTTCTCTCCAAACTCTGGGCGAGCAGCGAGGCGCGCCGCTTCTTGGTCTCCGACTCACCAACGGACGCGACAACAACTGAACCAATCGCCGTGCGCACTGGCGTCATGAACCTCGCCGTCGTTGCAAACGGCGCCGAGCGCGCGGCACATGCCGCATCGATCCTGGCAACGCTGCCGCGGAATCCGTCGCGGACCCTCTTTATCGTTCCACGCGACCCAGAGGGTCCCGCAACGTTCGCCGCCCGCCTGGAAGTGTTCTGCGCCGTCACGCCGCGTGGCGACGGGACATCAGCCTGCACCGAGTTGCTCTGGATTGACGTTGGGGGTCCTGCCGCCCATCACCTTGCAAGCATCGTGCCGCCGCTCTCACTGCACGACCTGCCCACACTCCTCTGGTGGGACGCTCCCGTGAACGCTGCCGAGAGCGATGTTCGCCAGCTGCTTCGAGGTGTTGACCGCGTGATCATTGATGGGGCAACGCAGCCGAGCGACGGGCTTTCAACCGTTCGTACTCTCTTTGCGGCTGCTGAGAGCGCCGGTGTTGCCGTCACCGACTTCGCACTCTTGCGTCAAGGCCGCTGGCGTGACTCTATCGCCACGATGTTTGACGAAGAGTCAGCCGCGCCATTCCTGAACGCCATCAACAACATCTCCATCGACTACTCCGCAGGGAAGGGGTCTAGCTCCTCAATCAATGTTGTGCGCCCGGCCTATCACGTGGCGTGGCTCGCCTCGCGGCTCAACGCCACTATCCAGACGCCGCTCCATCTAGGCGATGGCGCTGGATGGCGCGCACAGTTGCACGACGCAGCGCGCCACGCTATCGCTGTTGAGATGAACCCCGTTGATTCCGTTCTCGGCGCAGGCACAACGATCGCTGTCCGCATCGCCGCAGATCGACGCGGCGAGCACTTTGAACTTGAGGTGCGGGCCGACTCAACCTCTACTCGAGCCATCGCGCGCATCAACGGAGCCGTGGTTCATGAGCGAACCTTCCAGGCCCCTCGCTGGACCGAGGCAACCCTCTTGAGTGAGTCACTTGAGTTTGGCGAAGTGGATCCGCTCTCGCCAGCAATCCTTCGTACCATGAGCGCGCTGATCGGATGATGGCTCCAACGGTCCGCATCCTCGACAACGCCCAGGGGGTTGCAGAGGCAGCGGCGGATCGAGTGATTGAAGCGGCGATTACTGCTGTGGCCGCTCGTGGCGTCTTCCATCTCTGCTCGACTGGTGGCTCAACGCCGGCGGCGCTCTATCGCGCGTTGCGCGAGCCATCGCGAGCCGCCCGAATGCCATGGGCAGCGACGCAGATCTGGTTCGGTGATGATCGGTTTGTGCCGCGAACCGATCCCCTTTCGAATGTGTTCCCGCTCGATGCACAGTTATTGAGCGCCGACGCTGCCGGCACAGCATCGCCACTCGCCACCAGCGCCGTTCACCCCTGGCCAACCACCGCTGCTGACGCTCGTGTTGCGGTGGGCGCGTACCTGGCAGAGCTCCACGCCGCAGGGGTACCGCACGCTCAGACCGGCTTCCCGATCTTTGACCTTGTGTTGATTGGCATTGGCGGCGATGGGCACTGCTTGAGCGTCTTTCCTGGTTCAGCACTCGCCGCCGAGGGGGCGCCCGTTGCCGCTGGAGTGCCAGCCCCGACACACATCGAGCCACATGTGCCGCGACTCTCCTTCTCGCTCGGCATGTTGGCCAGCGCTCGAGAGGTGCTGGCCCTTGCTCCCGGTGCCGGCAAGGCCGATGCGCTCGCGCGCATCTTCGCCAGCTCTACCGCAGTTGTAGATGCGCCAGCAAGGGCGGCGCTGCTTCCAACCGCAACCTGGCTGCTCGATTCCGCATCGGCAGCTAGGCTGCCTGCATGACCCTAGCGACTAAAGGACTGCGACTCGGCGCTGTCGGGATCATCACCGCCCTCTCGCTCCTCCTTCACGCGCAGGCCGCGCATCTCCCAGTCGACTTTGACGAAGATGACTACATGCGCGCAGGACAAATTCTTGCCGATGAGATTCGCACCGGGAACCCAGGAATTGTGCTGACAAACAACTACCGTATCGAGCATCCGCAGCTGGTGAAGATGCTCATTGCCACGGTCATGCTCGGTATGGAGCCGATCAAGCCAATTCCAGAACTGCCGGTCACGGCAAACCCGTATGACCTGATGCATCGCCCCACACTCGCAGCGGTTCGCCGGATGGAGAGTGCGTTCGGCGTCCTTGCAGTCTCAGCGCTTGCCGTTGTGAGCCCGATCGCCGGCGTACTGCTTGCCACGAGTACCTGGGTGATCAAATACACCAGCCAAGTGATGCTCGAATCGGTGCCACTCCTTTTCTCGCTGCTTGGCGTGGCGCTGTACGAGTTTGCGCGCAGCATCTCCAGCGCGCGTCGCCGTCGCCTTGCCTACACCGCCTCAGCGATCGGCATCGGCCTTGCGGTCGGTGCCAAGTACCCGTATGCCATCGCAGGTGCGGCCATCGTCGTGGATCGCCTCCGTCGTACGCGGCGGGGCGAGCCGCTACGAATCGGCGATGCGATCCGTTGGGGCGCGGTCGCTGCCTTCGCCTTCATTGCAGTAAATCCATACCTGTGGAGTGATCCAATCGGTCGGCTCATCGCCAGCGCTGCCTACCATCCCGCCTACGCCGCAAGCGAGCAGGTGCGGTCAACTGGGTACCCAATGTGGCAGCAACTGATTTGGCTTACCCAGTCGGTCCCGTGGCACGACGGGCAAAACGTCTTCTTGGTCAAGTTTGATTCGTGGATGCTGCCCCTCGCCCTCGCTGGTGTGGTCCCACTCGCACGCAAACGCCCTGTGTATGCGATCTGGCTTGGACTTGGCGCGGCGGCACTCTTCTTTTGGCCCACAAAGTGGCCGCAGTACCTGCTCACCATCGCCGTGCCGTATGCGCTCTCTGGTGCCGCAGGGATTACGCTGATTACAAAGGTTGCGACCGCACTCCCGCGCCAAATCTTCAAGGGACGCTGATCCCCCACTTTGCGCCGAGCGCCCGGTGTGCCGCCTGCAACTCGCTGGTTGAAAGCGACCGCCCCCACACCACCACCTCCATGATGGTGCCGACGAAATATCTCGCCACCCCCGAGACGAACATCCCGCCGATCCAGTTCATCGACTCAGAGGTCGTGATGCTAAATGGCGTCTCCGGGCCACCGTTGTACTGAAACCCATCCGCCGCGCCAGCAGCGGTGCGTACCGTAGTGATCGTCAACCCAGTTGTGGTTCGAGCCGAAGTAGCACCAGTTGACTGTCCGTTGCTGTAGATGCGCAGTCGGCCCATTTCTAGCGAGATCCCAGAGAATCGGGTGCTACTGCCAACGAGGGGATGACTGAGTCCCTCGCTCGCCTGCCGAGAGACCAGCATCAGCGTCATCGGCTCGAGCGGAATACTCACCGGAAGCTGCACCGCCGCACCAGTGAACTGCAGGCCGGCAACCCCCGACGCAAGGGTTGGGTACGGCTGATACTGCCCAACGCTGACCTGTGCGTGTTGAGCTTGTCCCGACTTGTCGAACCAGTAGCGCAACTTTGGTGCAAGCAACAGTGTCCCGCTCTCCGCCGTGTCGTACCAGAGGAGGAGTCCGTTGCTCACTCCGCCTGGCGCACCCCACGCGCCAGACGTCAGCGGAAGTTCAAGACGCGGCGACCAGGCAGCGCCAGATGTGGCCACAACGATCACGGTGAGTGGCAGCGCGAGTCGAAGCCATCGATAGCGCGCGATCACTCTGGTCCCCACCGCAGCGGGAGCGCGAGCGCACTGCTCCCAGCGGTGATGCTTCCGAGCAGGGTCACCTGTATCTGGCACTCACTCGGCGCAGCACCAGCGGAGAGCGATGCGAGGCGCCCAGTGGCCACATTCGTCGCACTCCAGGCGGCGGAAAAGAGATCAGCAGAGTCAACCCACGTCGTCGATCCCACGGGGCGGCAGGCTGTGGTCAAACGTAGTGAACGAGCAAGGCCGCCACTCGCCAGCGGCGCAAAGCGGTCCGGATCAATCCGCAGCGTGTTCGTGCCCCCCGCACATTCGCCGCTCAGCCTGGCGGGGCATGGCGTGAGAGTTAGGGTCCACATAGCCCGCCCACCCGGTGTGAGTTGCCCTAGGGCGTCGGCCCCGACGAGGGTAGGCGCGCTCAGAACGGCCCGAGCCCCTGCCGACGAGGTGATGCTGACGCTGGCACGTTGATTTGCGGTGAACTGCGTGGCGGCCGATTCAAACGCCAGGCGTGGCAGTAGCCCCACAGGAATGAC
>JBAXWE010000004.1:0-48075 GCA_037128565.1 bacterium | reverse complement strand
GGCCGATACCGGCCCAGCCCCGTCGTAGCAGCGCACGCCACGTTATCTACTAAGAAACCAGAGGTACAAAGTAATGGCACGTAATGTCGCTATTTTCGTAGACGTCGCAAACGTCTTCTACGCAGCAAAGGCTGCAGGCGTTGACATCGATTACGTCACGCTCCTAAAGACCCTTACGGCGAATCGCGATCTCGTTCGCGCCTACGCCTACACCGGTCTCGATCCAGACAACGAGAACCAGAAGGCCTTCCACAACTTCCTTGCACGCAACAACTACAAGGTTGTGAGCAAGGATGTTCGCAAGTACGGCGACGGTCGCTTCAAGGCGAACCTCGACATTGAACTCGTCGTCGACCTTGTGCGCCTTGCGCCAAAGCTCGATATCGCAGTCGTCATTTCGGGCGACGGCGACTTCGCACCAGCAATTCGCGCGGTGCAAGATATGGGCGTTCGCGTTGAGGTGGTGAGCTTCCGCGCAAACACCAGCAGCGACCTTGTTGAAGTTGCTGACCAGTTTATTGAGATCACTACGATCGCTAAGGTCGAGGCGGGCGCACGAAGCGGTCGCCGCGTTGCCGCAGAGGGCGAAGAGGATCTCTCCATGACCGAGGTCCCTGACAAGCAGTCCGAAGCACCAGCACGACCACGTCGCGTTGGCGCAGCGCCTGAGCGCGAACGAGTTCGCGGCGGACGCACCGTACGGACTGCAGCACCACGAACAGCAGCGCCAGTGCGACGCTCATCGACGATCCGCGTTGGCGACACAATGGTCGACGCTGATTCCATTGAGACACTGACGCTCGATGATCTCGGCCCAGATGATCTCGCCGCCGGTGCTGAGCCATCACCACACAACCACGAAGGCGCAGCTGCGTTCGGTGAGGACGGCCCACGCCGCCGTCGCCGTCGCGGTGGGCGCGGACGTCGTGGTCGTGGTGGAGTTGGCGGCGATTCACTCGACGGCATTGAAACAATGTCGCTCGACGACGCTGATGATGGTGCGCCAGGCGGCGTTCCTGAATATCTCGCCACCGAGCGACGCAGCTCAGAGGGTCGTGGACCAGTGCGCGCTGCACGGCAGCAGCTTGGCTCCGGCCCATCGCGTATTGCCGACGAGGTTGCTCGTTCCCACAAGGACGACACGATTCGTTCGAGCGCGAGCTACAACGACGCCGATGATGGCATCAGCGACGTCTCGCCAGATGTGGCCGCGCTCTTGCAGTCCCAACTGCAAGCGACTGGCCGCTCGGCGAGCGAGTCGGCGGCATTCAACGGCAAAGAGGCACCAGTGAGCGGCAAGGGTCGTTCACGTGGCGGTCGACCAGCACCGAAGGGTGCTGCGAAGCCTGCCGCGAAGGCTGCCGCTAAGCCCGCAGGACGCGGTGCCGCCAAGCCCGCCGCAAAGGTTGCACTTGTAAAGAAGAGCACCACGCGGCCAAAGGCTAAGGGGAGCAAGGGAGCCTAACGAGATGGCACGGGCGGTCTCAACGCCGCCTGACGCCGCTCACCCTGCGCGTCGCCCAGCACGCTTCGCAACCCGTGGTCATGATGCCGCTGCGGCGCATCTCGCCATACTCCTCGCCGATGCACCACCCCACGCCTTGCTCATTGTTGGGCCGCGTGGTGCGGGTGCAGGCACGCTCGCGCGCGATGCCGTCGCGACGCTCATGTGTGGCGAACCGGTGAATGGTGGCCCGTGTGGCGCATGTCGTTCGTGCCGCCTCATCGCATCGGGAAGCCATACCGACCTGGTGCTCATCTCGCCATCTGGGGCCTCGGATGAGATTGGCATCGAACCCATTCGCGCCCTCGCCGCCGGCCTCGCCCTCTTCTCGGTTGAGGGGGGTCGTCGGATTGCACTCATCGAGCGCGCCGACCGCATGAACGAGGCGGCGCAGAACGCGCTGCTCAAGACTCTCGAGGAGCCGCCATCTCGCACCCACGTGATCTTGGCCGCCGCTGAAGATTCACGACTCATGCCGACCATCCGCAGCCGATGTGCGGTGATTCGCATCGGACTGCCAGACGCAAATCAGGCGAGCGAGCTGCTCGCGGAGCGACTCGGAGTTGATGCGCCGACGGCGGTGCGGCTCCTGCGCATGTCGTCGGGTCGCCCCGGGCCACTCATTGATGCTGAAGCAACTGGCGATGCGGCACGTGCACATGCGCAGATCCGTCGACAAATCCTTGACTTCGCAGCAACGGCACCACACGCACGCCTCGGGCAATTAGGCGCGCTTGTCGCTGACGCGCGTGCAATTCTTGTTGCGGGCGGAGACGATGGCGAAGCTGGCGATGGCGCCGAAAGTGACGATAGCGGCGACAATGCCCCAGATGTTGAAGCTGAGCCAGCGAAGAAGAAGAGCCCAGTGAAGCGCAGTGCGAAGCCGACCCCTGCAGAGCGTCGTGCTGCGGCAACCGCACTCTTGCGCCTTTGGCGCGGTGTAGCGCGCGACCTTGCTCTCGTGAGCGCTGGCGCGGTAGACCAGATCGCATTTCCTGAGGATCGCAGCGAGATCGAAGCGGTGGCATACCGACTCCCACCAGCAACCTGGGGCGCGGCGCTGCGTGCCATTGATACAGCACTCAACGCGCTTCGTCGTAATGGCAATCCTGAACTACTTCTTGACGCCGCCGCGCTTAGCTGGCCAACGATATGAGTGGCAACGCTCTCACGCATCAGCGCGATCTGCTAGCACGGCTGGTTGTACTTGGCGAAGAGGTAACCGACGCACTTGATCACACTAATCTCGTCTCGACGCTCGGCGAAGAGGAGTTACAGCGCGCGATTGGTGCCATAGGTGACCGAGCGTTGCCAGAAACAGCAACGAGCGCACTTGCATCTGTAGAGGCAAGTATTGAGCGCGTCCTTGCTTTAAATGATCCGCATCGGGCGATTGATTGGATTGGGATGCAACCACGCCTCGTACTGACGCTTCTGGCGGCAACGCTGAATCCGGCAAGTTTGCCGAAAGATGTAGTTCCGCCAAGCAACGGCACAACCGTTGCAGCCCGCCCTCCCGCGGGAATTTCTTTTAGCGATGCGCCGCACGATGGTCGCGCTGTGGTGTATGCGGGCATCCAGGCTGATCCGATCTTACGGCCGCTTGCTGTAGCAATTGCGAATGCCACACCGGCAGAGCGGCTCATAGCGCGAGCGGTGATGAACGACCCAGAGCCAACGGCGGTCGAGACAGCGGCGCTCTTCGCCGCGCTTCCATCGCATCGCAGCGCTACCGATCCACTGGTGGTTGGCGCCCTAGCAATCGGTGGCAAGGCACACGCCTCTAATGCGCAGTACCGCGGCGCGGTTGTTGAGGCAACTACCGCCGAGATGCTGCGCCGACGACCGGTGCTCGCGAATGATGCCGACCGACTGGTGCGCCGTGAGCGCCGCTTCGCTGTCGACGGCGTCTCTGCTGACCCACATCCGTTCGACGTCACCGTTGAAGCTGGTCCAATCCCGGAGCTCTGGGACTGCAAGTGGGGGGCTCGCGGCATCGACGCCAGTCTCCTCGCCGAGCTTGAGGATGCCCGCATTCGTGCCGCTGGCAGCAGCGCGCGTATCGCCATTGGTGTCGTGGCATTTGATACCGCCGCGATTGTTGCCGCACGTCTCAGCATCGTGCGTGCCCCACGCGAGAAAACACGATTCATCACGCTCGAAACCCTCGGACGGCTGGCGGCCGGATGAGCCTCGTCGAACGGCTCAACACCGGGCTCGCCGCAGATGAGGCGCGCCTCCCGGAGCACGCCCGCTATCGCGACGAGGACCGCTCCGTACGTTTTGATGAATGCAGTCGCGCCGGCACCATGCGCGCCGCCGCAGTGCTCCGCCACGCTCAGGATCTTGCGTGGCAGCACAGCGAACTCCTCGAGTACGGGCGTGCCTGGTATGAGGAGCGTGGCGTAGGCTGGGTTGTCCGCAGCGTAGACCTGCTAATCGATCACCCACCGTATTCCAACGAGGCTATGACAGGCACCACTGCCCTCGTTGGCTTCCGTCATGTGATGGCCCGCCGCCGCACACGTCTCTTCGGCAGCGCCGGCCGCGTGATCGCTGACGCCACAATCGACTGGGTAATGACTGATCACGGCGGACGACCAGTCCGCTTCCCAAGCGAGTTTGAACCATTTGTCGCTGAGGTTGGCGCAACGTTCACCCCTGAAAAAATTCCTGCCGAACCAACCGGTGATGCAGCTGGCGTAACCGTCACCGTGCCACTTCGCGTCGCAGACTTTGATCCACTTGGTCACGTCAACAATGCAGCGTGGCTTGAAATTGCAGAGGAGGCGCTCAATACCGTTGTGCCTGCATTACTCAGCGCACCGCGCCGCCACATCCGCATTGAATACCTTGGATTAACCACGGGTGCGAATGTAGAATGCACCGTTCGACCTACTGGTGATGGTGCCCGCGTCGACATTCATGACGCAGAGGGAACACCGCTCGTTCGCGCACTCTTTGACACGGTGTCGTAGGCTTCCTACATGAAGCTTCGCTTTACCACCACGTTCCTTACGGTGATCGTGTGTATAGCGCTGGTCATTCCCAGCGCGGCAAGTGCGGCAACAAGTGCGGCAAAAGCATGCAAAACCAATAACACAAAGCTCGGCCTACTCACCGCACTCGATTGCTTACACATCGTGAATGAGCATATTGGCGGATATAAGCGTAGCTACTTCAAACTATGGATTGATGCAGACCACAATGGCAAAAACACTCGTGCCGAGGTGCTCATCGCAGAATCACTTGTCGCCGTGCACTTCACGGCAACAGGCAAGACAGTGAGCACAGGAAAGTGGCTGAGTCTGTATGACGGCGAAACGTGGACTCGCGCCTCCGACGTAGACATCGATCATGTCGTGGCGCTCGGTGAAGTGTGGCGATCCGGCGGCTGGAGCTGGTCAGCAGCGCGCCGACAGGCATATGCAAACGACCTCGGTGTCCCTTGGACACTGCGTGCGGTTACTGACAACGTTAATCAAGCAAAGAGTGACGACGATCCGACGAACTGGCTACCCCCGCTAACTTCCGCGAATTGCGTCTACCTGACCGATTGGGTTGCGGTGAAGATTCGCTGGCAACTCAGCGTTGACGCAGAGGAGCGCCAGTCAATCCGTGCCGGCTGGTTGGACGCGGATTGCTGGAAGCAATTAAAACCGCCGCTAGTGGTCGTAAAGATCGCGCCGTAACTCGCGGCCGAAACTAAAGGCCGAGGTTCGGCCCGTCGCCACCCTTACGTCCACGCCGGCGCTTCTTCTCGGACGCGGCACCTTTGCTCGGGAGCCCAATCTCCACTGGTCTGATCGGCTTGCGGTCGCCACCGCGTGCAGCCGCTGCGGCGACAGCCGCAGATGGGGCGAAGCCCGATGGCGTTGGGGGCATCTCTGTGCGTTGACGTGGCGCAGGTCGGTCGGGTCGTCGTACGGTGATCGACCCTTGAGGCGACCGCCGTCGTTGGCGCACCCCTTCACGTGGTTGCGCGCGATAGGCGATCAGCCAGAGCAGGCCGAGTGCGGCGGGAATATAGAAGAGTCGCTCATCGGTGCCACTGAGTCCAACAACCACGGCGCCGAGGTTGACGGCGGCGGCAACCAGCAAGAGCGGTCGACGCAGTAGGGGAACGGTGACGAATTCCTGATCAGCCATGGGGAGGAGTCTACTCGGTGTGGTGCGCCCGACAGGATTCGAACCTGCGACCTTCTCCTTCGGAGGGAGACGCTCTAATCCACTGAGCTACGAGCGCGAGGGGTGGCGAGTTTATCAGGGGGTCTCGCTGGGTAAATCCGGGGGAAATAAATGAGGCGACCCCCTTTGACAGGAGTCGCCTCAAGCCGATCCGCTTGTGGGACGAACAAGTCAGCCCCGCCCGCTACGCTCAAAGAGCATCTATCACGTCGCCTATAGCGACTACCCTAACCCACCTACCCATGGTCTTTGAACAAGAACAGCTAGGGAGAGAATACTCCCTGGAGGGTCGGATTCCAACCCCCCTGGCACACCTTGTGCCGAGCGTGAGGGTTAGGCGATCGTCACCGTGGTCATCTTGACCGGCTCCAGCGGACGGTCGCCTGGGCCTGTCGCCCCCTTGGCAATCGCGTCAACCGTGGCGAGCCCTGAGGTGACCATGCCGAAGATCGTGTACTTCGGCGGCAGGCTGGCGAGGTCATCGAGGCAGATAAAGAACTGGCTCCCATTGGTGTTTGGCCCCGAGTTGGCCATCGCCACCGTGCCGCGGGCGTAGCCCATCGTCACTGGCTCATCGGCAAACTTGTAGCCAGGACCACCCATGCCGGTGCCATCTGGATCGCCACCCTGGATCACGAAGCCTGGAACGACACGGTGAAAGATCACCCCGTCGTAGAACCCCTTCTTCGCCAGGGTTACAAAGTTTTCAACGGTCTTCGGTGCCGCATCGTCGAGAAGTTCAATCTCGATGATGCCGACGGTCGTCTCAATCTTGGCGGTTGCCATTCCATCTCTCCTCTGTGGCGCAGGGCCACGTGATCGGCTGATGCCGACGATGTGCAGAGTTTACCCGTGAACGATGGGTTGCGCGGACAGGCTACGGCGCGGTAGGGGTGACGGTAGTCGAGATGATCTTTGGCGGGTCAATTGGGCGATCGTCGGAGCTTCGCTCTAGAGCGGCAATGGCGTCAACAACATCCATGCCTGATACCACCTCGCCCATAATTGCATAGGTGCGCGCGCTTTCCAGCGGCACAGCGGCAGCGTCGTCAAGCACGATAAAAAACTGGCTCCCTTGTGAGTCCGGCTGACTCGATCGTGCCATTGCAATCACACCGCGTTGATAGGTACCCAGGACCGGCTCATCTTTGATGAAGTAGCCGGGGCCACCAGCTCCAGTACCAGTTGGGTCACCACCCTGAATCACAAACGGCGTACCGTCCTCCATGTAGGCGATGCGATGGAAGATCACGTTGTCGTAAAAGTGACAGCTTGCGAGCGCAGTCATGTTACTCACTGCGATAGGAGAGTTCTTCACTGCAAGTCGAACCACAAATGTTCCAAGCGTCGTCTCAAAGGCAATATCGTTTGAGACTTCGGATCCAAGTGTCGCAGGCTGCGATGTTGGACAGTTACTTGCATCCCTTGACGCATCTGGAGCTGCAGCGCTTGTGCAAGCGCCGAATGTCATCATTGCCGCAAGGGCAAGTGCTGAAGCAGTGCGCACGTTGCTACGAATTCGAACGACGAGCAGTTCGAAGGATCGTTACCGCCATTGCGCTCATCAAGAGTGCTTGCCCAACGATGACCTCAACCGATGGAATCTGGCCGAGAAGCAGTGCCGCAAGAATCGTTGCGGTTGGTGGCATGGCGAGTGCGCCGAGTGATCCAGTGGTGGCGCTGGTGGCGCGAACACCAGAGACGAAGAGTGCATAGGCGAGGCAGGTGGCGATCAGCGCAAGGTAGGCGAATTGCAGCCCCGGCAGGAGGAGATCTTTTCCGGAGAGATCTGGAAGCTTCACCCCGACAACGGATGAGACCACGGTCAATACGGCAAACCCACCAGTCGCGGCAAGTGCGACAAGTTCAAGCGGGTGGATGCCAGCAGCGAGCCGACGCGCGAGGACAATGTATGAGGCGTAGCCGACCATACATGCGAGCGACCAAAGGATGCCAGCTTGGAATGTCTCCGCCTTCGCAGTTGCTGCGCCGTTCGTCGCGATGACAATGGTGCCAATTGCAGCGAAGAGAATTGCGCCAATGATCATGCGATCAGGTCGCTCGCGGAGTAGAAGAACACTGAGGGTGGCAACGAGGACCGGGGCGAGGCAGAGTTCGATTGCCGTGGCGATTCCAACGCCAGCGTTTGTCACCGCCTCCACGTAGGCATATTGGAAGAAGGCCTGCACAAGCCCAAGGCCGAGCCCAAGCGCGAGTACCCGACCTGGGAGGCGGAACGCGCCACGACCGAGCAAGAGGCGTGCGGTGATGGCTGCGGCTGGGGCGGTAATGCCGAGGCGAATGACGACCAACACGAGGGAGCTCAGCGTGCTCGGCCCGCCATCAACGCCAGGGAAGGCCGCCTTCAGCTGGCCCGTGACCACGCCGATGGTCCCCCAAAGGACGCCCGTCAGGATGACGGCGCTGAGCCCCGCGAGGGGGCTTAGGTCGAGCGGCTCGTTGATGCGCTTTGTCGTTGCCATGCGGGGGAGTTTACGTGAGCCGTGCCGCTTGTGCGCGACTACTGCGCCGGATCAGCAATCCTTGAGGACTCCTCGAAATCGATGGCGCCCGAAAGGAGAGCCTCGCCCAGAATCAAGGAGGCAACTCCAGCGTCGCGCAGGCGGCGCACACCATCAAGATCACTAACGCCACCCGCAACACTCAACTCCATCGCTGGTTGCCGCGCCGCCAGACTGGCAAACGCTGCACTTTCGCTCGCGTTGCCGCCATGGCTCAACACAATGCGTGAAACCCCCGCCGCAGCGAGCTCATCAATCAACGCTTCTGCAGTTGGGGCACTCGAGCGCTTCCAGTTGAACGAGGCGATCCGCTCCGCCCGCGGATCAAAGCCAACCGCAAGCCAATCACCAGCAGCAGTGATGCATGCAGCAAGTAGCTCCGGTTCATCAATGAGCGCGAGTGAAATCACAGCGCGCGTTGCCCCCGCTGCAAACGCGATGCGGATTGCCTCAGGCGACTCTAGCCCTCCGGCAACTTGCAGTGGTGTCGCAACTAGGCTCGCGACCGCACCAATCGATTCAATATTAATCGGTGCTGCAGCGCGCGCGCCGTCAAAATCCACAAGATGGATCAGCGTTGCACCACGGTCAACGAAATGGCGTGCGATTCTCGCCGGCTGATCTGTCGGTGCACCAACGCCAGTTGCGGCACCAGGCCAGAAGACGATGCGGGAGCGACCCTTCTCAAGATCAATAGATGGAATGATGCGCATCGTGAGCGCGAAACTACGCGGTTTCGGTCAGTGCTGCAGCAGTCGCCGCGATCGTTGCCGTAATCTCCGCATCACCAATACCGTAGTGCGTTACGGCGCGAATTTGTCCGTGTGGATACGCAACCATAAGTACGCCACGCTTCTCTAGCGCGTCGAGGAAGCGTGTTCGGCGCGCTATGCCGCCAGCAACCTTGAAGATCACAAAGTTCGTTGTGACACGCGCAGGATCAAGGCGCTCACCTTCTGGCTGCGCAATGTGGCCAGGGGCGAGCACATCGGGAAGCGCGGCGATCTCAGTTGCGAGGCGTCGTGCGTTCATATGGTCTTCGGCGAGCCGCTTGACCGTGCCCTCTGGCCCGTCAGAGAGTGCGACTAACCCTGCAGCGGCGAGCACGCCAACCTGCCGCATGCCGCCGCCAAGTAGCTTGCGCGCGCGCCGTGCCTTCCAGATGAAGTCCTTGCTACCAACGACAACACTGCCGATTGGCGCGGCGAGACCCTTGCTCAAGCAGAACGTTGCACTGTCTGCATCGGCAACGAGTTCGCGTGCAGAAACGCCGAGCCCCACGACTGCATTGAAGAGGCGTGCGCCATCGACGTGAATCGGAATACCGTGCGGCTTCAGCGCCGAGCGGAGCTCGCGCATGTAGGCGGGCGTAATTGGTCGGCTAAAGGTGTGGGCGTGGCAATTCTCAACAATGACGAGTGAGGTGATAGCGCTGTGCGGGTCTGAAGCGTCCTGGATTGCCTCAAGGACATCGGCGACAGGCATCTCGCCGTTGGGGTTCTCTCGAACAACCCGAAGTCCGGCGCCAGCGACCACGGCGTAGTTTGCCGCTTCGTCGTTCGGGATGTGACCTTCGGCGGGGGTGATGATCTCGCCGCCGCGCGGTACGTGGGCCATGACTGAGACGAGGTTCCCCATGGTGCCCGAGGCGACGAAGAGACCCGCCTCCTTGCCAAGCAGGGCCGCTGCACGTTGCTCAAGGGCGATCACGGTCGGGTCGTCCTCAAAGACGTCGTCGCCGACCTCCGCCTCCGCCATCGCGCGACGCATCTCAGGGGTTGGGTGGGTCACCGTGTCGGAGCGCAGGTCGATACGGCCGGCCCCGCCGCCTCGTGATGCTGCGTCTGCTCCGTATCCCATAGTCGGATCCTACCCCCTCTGGTAGGCTTCGCAGTCCTGTCGCGGACCCGTGGTGTAGCGGCCCAACATGCCAGCCTGTCACGCTGGAGATCGCCGGTTCGAATCCGGTCGGGTCCGCCAGGAAACCTCCCACCCTGGGCTCCTCCTTTACGATGCCTCTATGCCTCGAGAGATCCCTGTATCGGATGGATTCCCGCCCAGCGAGCGAACTCGCGTGCGGCGCCTTCCAGAGCGGGGGCACTACGAGCGGGACGACATCTATCCGGTGGTCGACGCCGCCCTTACCTGCACCGTCGCCTATCTACTCAATGACCGACCGCATGCCACCGCCACCGCGCACTGGCGTGACGGCGACCGTCTCTATTGGCATGGCTCAGCGGCTAGCCGCTTCTTGAAGTCAGTCGTAGGGACCGAGGTGTCGGTCTCCATTCATCTGACCGACGGCATCGTCTTGGCACGAAGCGGGTTCGACAGCTCGTTCAACTACCGCTCGGCAACGCTCTTCGGCACCTGCGAGGAGATCACCGGTGCCGAGAAAGTCGCACAGCTAGACGCCTTCGTTAACAAGTTAATCCCAGGCCGCGCTCAAGAGCTGCGCGCTTCGACAGAGCAAGAGCTAAAGGCCACCACCATGCTCGGCATGACGATCACCGAAGCATCCGGAAAAATTCGCACGGGCGGCGTGCACGGGAATCCAGATGACGCACAAGAGAACATCTGGGCAGGAGTTCTCGAAGTGAATACGTACTACGGCGCGCTCCACCCAGATGAAGAGACGCCAGTGATTACGGAGCCGAGTGCGAACCTTTTAGGATTGACGGGCAAGAAGCTGTAGCCGAAGCGCGGTCAGCCCCCAGCGATCTGCTCCCCACCGTCGATGGTGATCATGTTCCCTGTCACCCAGCCCATACCCGCCGCCGAGAGGGCGACAATCGCGCGACCAACGTCGTCAGGTGTAGTCAAGCGCTTCCCTGGATGCTTCTTCATCACGACGTCGATCCAGTCTTGGCTTCCTGGAATCTTGCGCAGTGCTGGGGTATCGACAACACCAGGTCGGAGCGCGGTAACGGTTGCGCCAGGCACGAGTCGCGCGAGCTCTAGGGCGAGTTGGCGGCAGTGCGCTTCAACCGCGGCTTTTGCTGCAGAGACGGCGCCATACATCGGGACCGCCTTTGACGCCCCCTCAGACGACGTAGCGAAGATGCGCGTCGTGCTGCCGATGAGACCGGCGGCGTAGAGGTCCTGTGTCCAATAGACGAGCGAGTGCGCCATGACATCGGAGGTCATGTCCATCTGCTTACGGGTGATGAGCGGCGTCTCGCCATCAGGGAGGAAGGGCTGCAGGCTACCGAACGCAAGTGAGTGCACCACGATCCCAAGCTGTGGGGTGAGCCCTGCGGCCCGAGCAGTGGCGAACTTTTCTGCGAGCTGAGCGATGACCTCGGCGCGCTTCTCGTCGTCGGCGGCGTTGCCGCGGATGTAGAGGGCCTCGACCCCGGTTGCCTTTACGGCGGCGATTGCCGCGTCGAGCTTCTCGCCTCGGGAGCGGCCAAGGTAGACGCCGCAGATGTTGTAGCCGTCTTCGGCGGCTAGGCGTGCAGTGGCCTCACCAATCCCGCTCGAGGCGCCCAGGACGAGTGCCCAGCGCTGGACCTTTAGATCGGTTGCTCCCATCTGGCACCTCCCTCGTGCGGCACCCTTCGCCGCTTAGGCTCAGGGTAGCCGACCCACTCCGCCCTGTGCGCGTACGATCTAGGTATGCATAGCAGCGGCCGATTGATTCTGATGGCGGTGCACGCCCACCCTGACGACGAAACGATCAGCATGGGCGGAACTCTCGCGGCCTATGCCGCCGCCCATAGCGCCACCACCGATACCTACGTAGTGACGGGCACCCGCGGCGAGCTCGGCGAAATCGTCATCCCTGAACGCAACACCCCCGAAGAGCACGCGCGCCTCGGTGAGACTCGTATGGGCGAGATTGCAGCGGCGATGTCAGCACTCGCCGTCACGCACTTTGAGAATCTTGGATTCCGCGATTCCGGGATGGTTGGCGATGCGGGCAATGAGGACCCACGCTCATACCATCAGCACAGCACCACCGATCTTGACGGCACGGCGGAGCATCTCGTGCGCATCATTCGACGCGTGCATCCTGACGTGATTGCAACGTATGACGACTTTGGCGGCTACGGCCACCCCGACCACATTGCTGCAGCGCGCGTTGCACGTCGCGCCTGGGAGGTTGCCGGCGATCCAACATGGCGGCCAGAGGCGGGCCCCGCCTGGTCACCGAAGAAACTCTACGAAGTGCGCACACCTGATTCACAGCGCGACAAGGTGCTCGCGCTGCTTGAGTCGCGCGGCATTGAGTCGTGGTGGAGTGAGCCGAAAGACGTACCGCCAGAAGAACTTGAGAAGTGGCGCCAGTGGCGTGCTGCGATGGCGTGTCCAGACGAACTGATCACTACGCGCATTGACATCACGAAACATCTCGCCGCAAAGCGTCGCGCAATTCAAGCACACGCCACGCAGATCAAGAGCGACGGGCCACTACTTGTATTGACCGAACAGGATTACATCAACCTTGGCGCGTATGAGCAGTACCGAATGATTGGCAACCGCCTTACGAGTTCGCCAACTTTTCCAGAGTCTGATCTATTTGCAGGTCTTCGCTAGCCGCACGTCAGCGCTTTGCTGCGCCTCGTGCGGCGTAGAGGCGAGAGCGAACTGCGGTAAAGGCGAGGGTGAGCAAGAAGAGCAGCGTCTCCAAGATAACGATCGCAGCGCCGGATGCGATGTCGAGTAAATAGCTGAGGTACAGGCCAACGATTGCGGCCGATACGCCAATGAGCGCCGCAACCTGAATCATTGACGTGAAACGCTTCACAACGAGCTGCGCGGTGGCTGCTGGGGTGGTAATCATCGCAACGACGAGAACAATGCCAACAGCCTGCAGGCTGACAACGATGGTGATGGCGATCAGGATCAGCAGCAGGTCATCAAGTCGGCGAACTGGTAAGCCTGCAGCTCCGGCACCGAGCGGATCGAATGTCGTGAAGAGGAGCTCCTTCCACAAGAGGCGCAACAGGAGTAGCAGGCCGAGTACGAGCACGGTAAGCGCCTGTAGATCACCCACGCTAATGCCGAGCACATCGCCGAAGAGAAAGTGGAAGAGATCACCAACATAGTTTGGGATTGAAGAGAAGATTGCAACGCCGAGCGCAAACATGCCAGCGAATAAGACGCCGATGATGGCATCTGAGCGCAGCCCAGAGCGACGCGTGATCGCTCCGATACCAAGCGCGGTGCCGACTGCGGCAATGGCCCCACCGAGAATGATCGGAGCACCGACGAGGTAGGCGATCACGATTCCAGGGAAGGCGGCGTGGCTGACCGCATCACCAATAAAGCTCATCCCTTTGAGTACGACAAAAGAGCCGACAATTGCACAGGCGACGCCGACGAGCGCGCTCGCAACGAGCGCGCGAACGAAAAAGTCGTAGCTGAGCGGTGCGAGTAGCAGATCAAGCGGGTTCATTCGTGCCCCTCATGTGCGCCATGGGAGTGGTGCGGATCATCGAGCAGAACCACGCCACCGCCGGCGAGTGGCACAAGATGCCCGCCGTAGGTCTTCTCAAGCACCGATTGGTCAAGCACAAGCTGTGCGGGGCCGTGAGCGACGACACGCCCAGCGAGGGCAACCACATCGTGGAAGCGCTGCGCGGCGCAGGCGAGATCATGCGTGGTGGCAACGACGGTACGGCCGCGGGCAGCCTCAGCGTCGAGGATGTTCATGATCTTCTCTTGCGTCGTTGGATCAACGCCGGTGACGGGCTCATCGAGGAGATAGATCGCGGGGTCGGCGGCAATCGCACGCGCCAGGAAGACTCTGCGACGCTGGCCACCCGAGAGTTCGCCAATCTGCCGGTGCGCAAGATCACTCATATCGACACGCGCGAGCGCGTCCGCTACCGCGTCGTGATCTGCAGCGCCTGGTCGACCGAGCGGCCCAAGTGCCGGCGTACGACCCATCATCACTACCTCGCCTACTGACACAGGGAAGCTCCAGTCAACCTGCTCAGCCTGCGGTACGTAGGCAACACGCTTCGCGTGCACACCAACGCGATCACCAAGCACCTGCACGCTACCGCTCCATGGCTGCAACAATCCTGCAATGCACTTGAGCAGCGTTGATTTGCCGCCACCATTTGGCCCGAAGATTGCCGTGAGCGATCCTGGTGCAAGGTCTAGCGAGACGCTGCTGATCGCTGCGCGATCGCCGTACCCCGCGGTCACGTCAACAAGTGCGATGGCGTCTGGCGTATTACTCATTGCTGCATCTTCTCATCGACGCATGGATGCCGCGATCTCGGTCGCATTTGCACGCATTGCCCCAAGGTAGGTGTTGCCAGGGGGGGCACCAAGCGCATCAGAGTAGAGGCCAGCAAGTAGCGTTGCCCCTGTCTCTGCAGCAATACTTGCGAGCACTTTTGAAGGAAACTGCACCTCACTAAACACCGTTGTTACCCCCGCTGCGCGAATCGCATCGATCAGCGCGGCAATCTCGCGAGCGCTGGGATCTTGGCCCGGCGCTGCAACCGCGACGCCAACAATCGTAATGTTATATCGCCGTGCGTAATACCCAAAGGCATCATGAAAGGTGACGATCTTGCGGCGCTCAGTTGGGATTGCGGCAAACAGTGCGGCTACTTCTTGGTCCAGTGCGTGTAGCGCAGCGAGGCCCTTTGCTGAGTTGGTGCGAATCGTTTCGGCAAGATCCGGTCGCTCTTGAGCAACGCGATCTGCAATTCGCTGGACATAGAGGGCTGCTCCGTTCGGATCAAGCCACAGGTGCGGGTCTTGTGCGTGCGTTGCGCCGGGCTCAACTGACGTCAGATAAATCCAGCCATCCGACGTGTCAAGTCCTTCGCCAAGCCGCAGCACGTCACTGCTGCTCTTGTGCGCAGCATCAATGAGAGAGCTGACCCACTCGTCAAGCCCTAACCCATTCATGAGGATCAAGCTGGACGCAGAGATTTTCTCGGCATCTGATGGTGATGGTTCAAACGTGTGCACATCAATACCCGTGGGGACAATGGCGTCAATCTCGACCGCGTCGCCAAGTGCAAGCCGAGCAAGATCGGCGAAGACGCTTGTCGTTGCGGTCACTCGGTAGCGAGTTGCTGTTGAGGGCGAAGGCGATCCCGCTGCGCCTCCACACCCTGCGACAACGACAAGCAGGGCGAGCAGTATCGCGATTACATGCCGGCTCATTGGCGCGACTCCGTCCGCTGACACTTCGGGCAGCGCCCGAAGAGTTCGAGTCGGTGCGACTGGATCTCGAAGCCAGAGCGTCGGGCGGCTTCCATGGCCACGGCGTCAATGCCACAGTCGTCGACCTCGGAGATGGCCCCACATGAAATGCAGACGAGGTGGTGATGATGCGACGGCTCGCAGGGAACGTACGCATGTCGACCGTCGGGGAGGTCAACTCGTTCAACAAGGTTCCGATCGGCAAGTAGTTCAAGGAGGCGGAAGACGGTGGCGCGGCCGATACCGAGGTTGCGTCGTGCGGCATCAGCGAGCAAGTCTGCGGCGGTGAAGTGCCCCTGGCGCCGCGTGATCAAGGCGGCGAGCTCACGGCGTGGCCCTGTAAGGCGAACCCCCGCCTGGTCAAGCGCCTCGAGCAACTCCTGTGCCATGGGGCCATCCTACCATGATTGAGACTAAGTCTCAATATAGGGATCCCCCCACGATTTCGGGGCCTTAGGCCAGCACGGCTATGATTCAGCTATGAGCATCATCAAGAACGCACTCCTCACAGGCGCCGTCGTCCTTGGCGTTGGGCTTGTCGTACTCCTTCTCTCCGGCTCATTCGGTGGGAAGCCAACAGCAAGTGATTCATTCACCCCAGTTGCACCAATTTTCACGCCGGCCGCCGAGTACACCGTGGGGCGCGGAATCGGCGCGACTGACGCGCCGGTCACCCTCGATGTATGGACCGATTTCCAGTGTCCAATCTGTGGCGCGTGGTCAAACGGCAGTGAGCCACTCCTCTACGAGAAGTACATTACGGATGGAAAGCTTCGCATTGAACATCACTTTTTCGCTTTCCTCGGCGAGGAGTCATTTACCACAGCGGTCGGCGCCGTTTGCGCAGATAAGCAGAACAAGTTCTGGGCATATCACTCGTATCTCTTTGCAAACCAGAATGGTGAAAACCAAGGTGGATTTAGCGCACCTCGACTCCGAATCCTTGCTGGAGCCGCAGGGCTTGACCT
This sequence comes from bacterium, assembly GCA_037128565.1. Classification (GTDB taxonomy): domain Bacteria; phylum Chloroflexota; class Limnocylindria; order Limnocylindrales; family Limnocylindraceae; genus Limnocylindrus. The sequence goes on along the minus strand of JBAXWE010000004.1, from coordinate 31,717 downwards.
TACACAGTGGGACTCCTGCATCACTGATGCAACAATTCGTGCCGACGTTGAGGCAGAGAGCACAGCGGCTCGCGCTGCGGGCGTTACAGGCACACCAACATTAAAACTCGGCGACTGGATGCAGGCTGGCATCCCAGCAGAGGCTGACCTCTACAAGCGCATCGATACAGCGCTCAAGCCGTAACTTTATGCGTGCCGTACGGTTCGGCGCCATCATCGCCGCCATCGGAACGATCATCGCGACGTATCTCCTCGCCATTAGGTATGCAGGCATCCCCGCACTGTGCGGCCCTGCGCTCGGACCGTTTGGCGGCTGCGCCAAGGTCGAGTCATCGGTCTACTCGAGCATCGGCCCAATCCCCGTTGCACTCGTCGGAGTAGTTGGTTCGCTCGTACTACTCGCTGCATCGGTGCACTACCTACGCACACGATCTACCGTCTCGCTGAACATCTGGGTACTGGCAGCTGTCGTTGGTGCCGCAATTGAACTCGTTCTCATCGCGATCCAGGCATTCGCCATCGGCGCATGGTGCGGCTGGTGCTTGCTCTACGGACTCACCGTCATCCTCTCTGCTGTTGCTGCGATCATTGCTGCAAGGCAGGCCGAACGCGGTTCGGCTGCGCACTAAGTCGCTGGAGCGCCGGGTTTGGCGCAATGTCCATCTCGCGTAACGCTGAAACGGCTCGCGCTGCAGCTCGACGGGCACCCGCAATTGAGCCACTCTCCTCTAGGAGCAATGCCAGATGCTCAAGCATCGCGCCGTCTGTTGGATCAATGCGAACTGCGCGGAGAGCAATATCAATCGCTCGATCAATATCGCCAACAGAATATGCGGCAGCCATTTCGCGTTCAATGATCGCGAAAATTCCGACGTCGAGCGCGCTGCGGTGTTGCTCCGCCCACGGCTCAAAAGGAACCTCAACGCCGAACGGCCCGAGATAGGCGTCGAGGAGATCGTCGATCTGGTCGACCCGCGCGCGACGACGAACCGCATCAAGCGTGCTGCGGAGGCGCGCCGAATCAAACGAGACTAGATCAAGGTTGACCGTCACCATTTCGGCTTCGTGACGAATATATGGTGTAGGTGTTCCCTCCTGGAGCGCGAGATCATAGTCAGGGTCAAGTGCACGTCGTAGGTGATAAATCGCTTGGTTAAGCGAATTCAAACCGGCCTGCGCCTCTGCTTCGGGCCAGAGCGCATCGATCGCCTCATCACGCGTCGCTGCGTGTCGTGGACGTGTAGCGAGATAGTGCAGTAGAGCAACTGAGCGTGGCCGTATGGCTGTCCCCTCAATCGTTCGCCCGGCAACCTCAATGCTGAGCGGCCCTAGGTCATGCACCACCGCCACGGGGCTAAGTGCGCGTGGCACAAGAGGGGCCACGGGCGCAACGTCGGAACCGATTGGTGCCGCGTGAAGCGCCTGTGGGAGATTGAGTGTCTCGGCAATGAATCGCGGGATCGTCCATCCAGATTCACCCAGTTCGTCTTGATTGGCGGGCGCGATGAGTAGACCCTCCTCCCAAAGCGTTTGCAGCAACTCTGAGCTGACCTCCTCCCCTGTCGGATGAGCGAGCCTGGCGAGGAGTGGCTCACTGCCGCCGACGACATCACGGCGGATGAACTCATCGAGTTCCGAGCGGTCGCCACCTTCGCGCATCTGCTCAATCCAGGCTGCAAGGATGCCCCCATTGCCAGCGGCGGCGCGGCGAGCATCTTCGAGCGCTGTTGGTGCACCACTCCATCCGCGCGCTTCGGCAATCTGCCGCGTCTGGCGTGGTGTGACGCGCAAGGCCGCTGCGCCGATGTGCAGCACCTGTCGTTTTGCACGCGCAGCAATAAGACGGAGTTGTGCAACGCGTCGACCGATCAGTGCGACGCGTGAGTGATCTGGGGCACGCTCGGCAAGCGCGCGGAGAAACGCGAGACCCTCGACAGTTGAGGTCAAGGCATCAGCATCATCGATGACAAGGATCAACTCGCTGTGCGGCGCGGAAAGGTCGGCAATGAGTGCCGAAGCACACACCGCCGCGGACTGCTGCTGGCGAACAGCTCGAGCGAGGCGCGGCAAACGCACGCCATCGTCTTCGTCGGCGGCGAGATGAAGTGCATCACAGAGTTCGCGGCTTGCTCGCACCCACCGCACCGGCCGATCGGTACGAATCCCCCACGCGGCGACAGCACTACTCTTGCCGTAGCCAGCGCTACCGCAAATGAGCGCGAGCCCCCCGTCGGCGAGGCTATCAAGCGCAGAATCAATCCGGGGCCGAGTTGGATAAACACGAGCGTCCCTCATCATCCGTGTAGTCCTCCACATCTCGCCGCCGAGGGCGGCGCCCGCGGGTCGGCTGGGCAGATACTGAATCAGAATCGCGTACCGCCGACGTATCAGTCGCGCATCACGTGCCGCAGCGATCAGCCCCCGCCCCTACAATCCCCCCATGACCAACAAGCACCGCCTGATCATTGACTGCGACACGGGGACTGATGACGCCGTTGCGTTGATGCTCGCTGCCCTGCATCCTGAGATTGACCTGATCGGCGTAACGACCGTGTTCGGCAATGCGCCGCTCTACGCGACCACAACCAACTCACTCTCGGTGCTGGAGCTGATCGGCAAGGGGCACATCCCCGTGCATGCCGGCTTCCCGCGACCGCTGGTGCGCAAGGCGATGCCGTCGGAGCGCTTCTTCAAGTCCGATAGCGTGCAAGATCCACACGGCACCTATCTCGATATCCCACGCAGCGCGAGCAAGCCAGCCTCTGAGCGCGCGGTGGAGTACCTGATTGAAACCTACCGCAACGCCACGCAGCCGATCACGCTGATGCCAATCGGCCCACTCACGAACATCGCCGCGGCCGTTGCGCAAGAGCCACGCTTCGCCGAGTGGGTGCCGAAGCTGATCATCATGGGCGGCGGCCACGAAGTGCCGAACATGACCGCATCCGCCGAGTTCAACATTTGGGCCGATGCTGAGGCAGCCGCCAGCGTTTTTGAGGCCGGCTTTAAAGATGTGCTGATGGTGCCGCTCGACGCAACGCATAAGGCACTTGTCACCGCAAAAGAGTGCGCGGCATTCGGTGCACTTGGCACGCCTGCAGGAATGGCGACCGAGACGGTGATCAAGCGACGCATCGGTAGTTACGAGAGCAGCCAGAAGATGGATGTTCCGGAGTCGGCGCCGGTGCACGATGCGCTCTGCGTCGCGGCGCTGGTGGAGCCCGACATCATCACCACGAAGCGTTGCCACGTTGCAGTGGAGACCACGGGCACCCTAACGCTTGGGCGCACCGTTGTGGATACGCACCATCGAGGCGGCAAGGAGCCGAATGCCGACGTCGCCTTCGACGCGAACGCACCGCGCTTCATCGCGCTGATGATGGAGATCTTCGGTCAGCGATGAGCGGCCTCGGCGAGGCGGCACTCCCGGGCGAGGCGGGCCCCAACGACCTTGATGCCGCTGGTGAGGCGGCCCTCGACCAGGCACTCCGTTCGGCCTGGATGCCCGTCTGCCAAAGCGCTGAGCTGACCGACCGGCCACTCCCCATTCGCCTCTCCGGCGAAACGCTGGTGGTCGCCCGGCTGGGTGACACTGTTGCCGCCTTCCCAGACCTCTGCGTGCACCGCGGCACCGCGCTCTCGCTCGGCTGGGTCGACCCAGGCACAAGCCCAGCCCCCGATGGGAGCCCCGCGACCGGCGAGGCCTGCCTGGTCTGCCCGTATCACGGCTGGAGTTACGGCCAGAGCGGCGAAGTGAAGCGCATCCCCGCCGTCCACGGCCGCGCGATTCCGCGCCGCGCACGCATTGAGCGCTACGCCGCCACCGAACATCTCGGCCTCGTCTGGGTGCTGCTTGAGCCAGGCCCTGGCGGCTGGGAGCACCCAGCCCCGCTCTATCCGCTCCCCGAGGCGCCCTGGTGGGGCGACCCTTCGCTGCGCACCATTCCGATCACCACCTACGACTGGCAGTGCTCCCCAGCGCGACGCATCGAGAACTTCATCGACTTCAGTCACTTCCCGTGGGTGCATGAGGGGATCCTCGGCGACCGCGCCAAGCCGCTCAGCCCAGAGCACGTGGTGGAGAGCAGCGAGACAACGATCAGCTTCCAGATCGCACTCGAAGAGCCGCAGACCAGCGTGAAGGGCGATGGGGCGCCAGGCGCGAAGGTGCAACGTGATCCGACGACGTACACGGTACATCTGCCCTACTCGGTCACCCTCGACCAACAGCTCCCGGAGGGGAATCGCTTCGTCCTCTTTATGGCCGCGTCGCCGCTCTCAGCAAAGGAGACGAGAACATTCACCTGGAACGCACGTAGCTATCGACTTGATCCGTCGAACGACACAGAGCTCGCAGACTTCCAGCGGCTAATTCTTGATCAAGATCAGCCGATCACCGAATCACAGCGACCAGAGGCGTTGCCGGTTGATCTCTCGGCAGAGCTGCACATCGCTGGGCCCGATCAGGCCTCAATCGAGTTTCGCCGCCACCTTGGAAAAGTTGCAGCGCGGAATCGCGTAACGGAGAGCGCTAGCGAGTAGTTGGCGCTGTGTCAACGCGAAGAATTCGCCAGGCGAATGGAACAGATCCGATCAGAATCATCCCAGACAGTAGAAAGAGTGGCAGCGCACCGAGTTCGCCGTAGATCACGCCCCCAACGATTGCAGCGATGGAGATTGCCAGTCCGTACGAGATTGCCTGGTAGAGCGCCTGACCCGTTGCCTGTAGTTCACTTGGCACAATTGCTCGAACGGTAAGGACGCTGGCCAGAAGCGTGCACGAGTAGCCAATGCCACACAGCCCACGAACGACAGCGAGCGCAAACGGATCATCAACGATGCCATAGCCAATACTGCAAAGGCCAAGCGCAACTAGGCCAACGGAATAGACAGAGCGCATGCCAAAGCGCAGCGCGATCGCCGATCCAATCAAGAAGAACGGGATCTCAATGCCAGCGGAGATCGTCGCTGCAAACGTTACGGCGGATGCGTCTCCGCCAACATCTTGAATGCGCAGTGAGCCATACGAATAGAAGATGCCAGCACCAAGGTTCACGAGTAGGCTCAACATAAGGAATCCGAGCAGCTTCGGCGATTGCGCAAAGGCAAGGCTCACCGTGCCAAAGCGCTGGCGCCAGTCTCCTGCCACAGCAATCTCCGCGTTTCCGCCCGCAAGCTCGCTTCGCTCGATCTCAAGGTGAACGGCCGCTTTCTCATGCAGTGGTGGGCGAACACGCAGTCGAATGGTGCCGAGTAGGACGATGATTGCGCCGACCCCATAGAGCGGCCCAACCATGAAGGCGCCGCCCGCAACAACGAGCGCACCGCTCGCAAGGCAGGTTGCGGCGTAGCTGGCGCTGGTGATTGCGCGCAGTGGCCCCCAGTCGCCTTTGACCTCAGCAAGCCGCTCCATGCCGATCGCATCGAGGAGCGGCACGATCCCAGCGCCTGCGAAGGCGGCGAGCATCGAACCCGGAATCCCCGCAGCAGGGCCGGCGGCGAACGCGAAGACGCCGATCGCAGTGGTCAAGATGGCAAGTCGAAATGCTGCGACGCGACCGAGGGTTGCGTCACCGAGGTGACCCCAGATCGGTGCGGCGGCGAGAGAGAGGATTGAGTTAATCGCGCCCACAAGCCCGATCGCCTCGAATGAGACGTCACGATCACGGAAGACGATCGAACTGAATGGGAGGTAGCAGGCCTGCATGATGCCGACCACGAGGTAGAGATACGAGGCGCGGCGCATTCCAGGTCGGAGCAACATGAAGTTCATGTCGCTACATTACTGGCTCGCTGTCGCCTCCGCCCTGTGCGCCATCGTTGCGCTCGCGAACGAGATTGACGAATCGCGTCTGGTCCTTGACGAAGTAGAGCTGGCCGGCGCCAGTTGGACCATTGCGGTGCTTGGCGATGCTGAAGTCAATCGCTTCGCCAACTGCATCAGCCTCCTCAACGCGATCCGCTTTGCGCCACAAGAAGATCACGACGTCGGCATCTTGCTCGATTGCCCCCGATTCACGAAGATCTGAGAGCCTCGGCTCCTTTGACTCGCCACGCATCTCGGTCTGGCGTGAGAGTTGGCTGAGCGCCAGCACAGGGATTCCAAGTTCACGCGCCAACGCCTTGAGGCCGCGCGAAATCTCGGAGACCTCTTGCACGCGGTTCGACTCACGCCCCGAAGAGCCAGGCTGCATCAACTGCAAGTAGTCAACGACGAGCAGGTCGAGTCCATGCTCCATCTTGAGCCGTCGCGCCTTCGTGCGCAGCTCCATCACCGAGATGCTCGCCGTGTCGTCAATGAAGATCTTTGCGCGCGAAAGACTCTCCATTGCACCAGCGATCTTTGGGAAGTCCATTTCGGCAAGGAAGCCGCTGCGCAACTTGAACGAGTCAATCTTTGTCACGCTCGAAAGCAAACGCAGCACGAGCTGCTCCTTGCTCATTTCAAGTGAGAAGACGCCGACCGACTTTCCTTCGCGCACTGCGGCGTACTCGGCAATGTTGAGGGCGAGCGATGTCTTACCAACCGACGGTCGCGCCGCAAGCACGATGAAATCGGAGGCCTGCAGCCCTTGTGTTTTGCTGTCGATGTCGGTGAAGCCGGTGCGCAGGCCCATGAGCTGTCCGCGGTTCTGGTGCAAATGATCGAGTCGCTCGTACGCTTGACCGAGCAGCGTTTCAAGTGCGGTGAAGCCTGACACTGTTCGTCGCTCGCTGATCGCGAAGAGTTCCGACTCGGCGCGGTCAATGGCCTCAATCGCATCGGCGGGATCTTCATAGCCGATCGATGCAATGCGACCCGCGGCGCTGATCAGTCCGCGCAGCACCGCCTTACGCTCCACGATCTTTGCGTACTGCTTGGCGTGCACTGCTGTTGGGGTGCGGTCACAGAGGTCGGCGAGAGCCGCGCGTCCACCGATCTCTTCAATCTGGCCGCGGCGCTCGAGCTCTTCGGAGACGGTGAGGATGTCGATCGGCTGGCGCTGTTCGTAGAGCGAGAGGACAGCGGCATAGACCTTGCTGTTCGCCGGCTTGTAGAAGTCGGACGCCTTGAGCGTTTCGGAGACCTCGGTAATCGCGTCGCCGTCGATCAGGATGGCGCCGAGTACGGACTCTTCAGCTTCGGAGGACTGTGGTGGGAGTTGGCTTGTCATGCTCGTATTCTCTCAGTCGCGCCGCGAAGGCTCTAGATGGATGCCCACAAATCTGCCTCAATCTCTCCACGAAGAGGGGATCGGGCCCCTTCGGCTGTGGATAAGTCGGCGCCCGGCGCCGAGGTGAGGGCTAGTGAACTCGGCGAAGAACGCCGACGAGCACACCCTGCACGTTCACGGTCGGGTAGTACATCGGCTTGTAGGCCTTGTTGGCAGGCTGGAGGCGAACCCGACCACTCTCGCGGAAGAGCTGCTTCAGCGTGACCTCGTTCTCTTCGACCTGGGCGACCACGATGTCGCCATCAGCGGCCACCTTGCTCGGCTTGATCACCACGTAGTCGCCGTCGGCGATCTGGGCATCGATCATGGAGTCGCCGCGAATCTTCAGGAGGTAGGAGTCGGGGGTCGACATGAACTCTGGGACGGCGACCGTCTCGGAGCGCTCCTCGTAGGCCTCGATCGGCCCACCGGCGGCGATCTGCCCCACCACGACCAGCTCACGGGCGGCCATCGGCAGGTTCGTTGTCTCGAGCTCGCTGTCGATCTCTAGGAGGGAGCGGCCGCGGGCGGTGAGGCGCACGGAGCGCGAAAGGCCGGCGCCACGCTCGATCAGCCCCTCCTGCTCGAGGGTCTCAAGGTGGTGGTGCACCGCGGAGGGGGCGGCAAGACCGACCAGGTCGGCGATCTCCCGCACGGTCGGTGGCGTGCCGGATCGGCGAATCCCCTCGGCGATCGCCTGGAGGATTCTCGTCTTACGGTCCTGGTCATGTCGGGTCATAGGGGTATTAGAACGCCTGTTCGGAACTGTGTCAAGTGGGTGGCACAACTAGTCGTCGGAAGCGCCAGCGCTGGTGCTAGTCTCCCGCGTGGTTAGAGAGGTGCGAGCCCTTGCTCCACCCTGGCCGCTGAGGAGGGGCAATGTCATCGAAGCCGTCACTTCGGAACGCGCTGATCGCGCTTGTGGTCTGGGTCGTTATCACCATCGGTGGCGGGCTACTTCAGGCGGGTGGGCCGTCGAGCCTGGACGGACTTGTTAGCGGCGGCATTGTTTGGGCGATCCCCCTGGCGGCGCTCTTCCTCCTTGTGACCTACCGCGGGAAGTGGGATCAGCTTGGCCTCAGCACTTCGGGTTCGTGGCGCGAAGCGCGACCCGTCGTGATCGCCGTTGCGCTCCTGTTGGTCTTGGCAGTTGCGAACGGCTTGCCAGCATCAAGCGTTCTGATCTTCCTCGCGATCAACTCACTGGCCGTCGGCATTTCGGAAGAGCTTGCCTTTCGGGGCGTGGCACTTCGAGCGCTCCGAGGCACATACCCTGTGCGCCGCGCAGTACTCATTAGCGCTATCGCGTTCGGTGCGGTTCATTCGCTGAACGCCATCGTGACGGGCGACCTAGCCGGCGCGGTCACTCAGTCAATTTTTGCAATCGGCATGGGGATGTGGGCGGCGAGCATTCGCGTTCGCACTGGATCACTCTCGTTGCCGATTCTGCTGCATGGGCTCTGGGATCTAGCGTTGTTTATTGCGCTTCACGGACCAGTCGGCTCACCGTTGCTTCTGGTGGCCTCTCTCTCGGCAATCATCTTTGCGGTTGGCCTCGGCGTGTGGGGCTGGCGCTCCGTTAGTACTGCTACCGCTTCCTAAAGATCAGCAAAACACGCCCCTACTCGTCGACCTCTTCTAGAAGTCGGGCTCGCGTAATCGCATCCTCACCGTACTTCCGGCGCATGGCGTCGGCGGCTGCGGTGATGGTGCGCTCGCGTGCCTGCGATGCGCCGTCAAAGAGTGCGAGCTGCTCCTCTTCGCCGAGGTCTGAGGTTGAGACGCCAATGAGTCGATAGGCGCTGCCGCGCGCCGTCTTCTCAAGGAGTGCGCGCGCTGCTTCAAAGATTGGCCCCGCGAGATCTGACGGCTGGGCAAGCTTCACCTGACGCGTGATCGATTGGAATTCAGCGTCTTTCAACTTGAGTGTGACGGTACGCGCGAGCAGCCCCTCGCTGCGCAGTGAGTAGGCGACCGACTCAACGAGCCCTAAGAGCAGCGTTTCAAGCGCCTCTGGATCGGCAATGTCGTCATCAAGGGTCATCTCGCGACCTAGCGACTTTCGCTCGCCACCATCATCTACTGGCGTGTCGTCAATGCCGCGCGCTAGCAACTTGAGGTCAGGTCCGCGATCTCCAAAGCGGCGCAGCAGATGATCATCGGGCGCGTTGGCGAGATCGCCACACGTAAGGATGTCGAGTTCGCGCAAGACGCTTTGCGCGACAGGGCCGATGCCAGGAATGACGCCGACCTTTCGCGGTGCGAGCCACTCGGCTTCACTTCCGGGCACAATGATCGTTAGGCCGTTCGGCTTCTCTGCGCCAGATGCGATTTTCGCGACAAGCTTGCTCGATGCGCCGCCAACGCTAATTGTCAGGCCTGTCGCCGATTTGACTGCGGCGCGAATTCCGCGACCAGCATCTTGAAGTGAACCGTGCAACTGCTCGGTCCCATTGAGATCGAGATACGCCTCGTCGACTGAGACCTGTTCAACGACAGGGCTCCATCCGCTGAGCACCTCCATCACTTCGCGGGAGACTTCGCTGTAGCGATCGTGGCGAGGTGGAATCAGGATCAGTTCAGGACAACGCGCACGCGCAACGTGCACCGACGTTGCTGCGCGAACGCCAAATGCGCGCGCCTCATACGAGGCTGCGCAAATTACGCCACGAGAACCTTCGCCGTATCCAACAGCAACGGGCTTGCCGGCGAGCGACGGATTGTCGCGAATCTCGACCGACGCGAAGAACGCGTCAAGGTCAACGTGCAGAACGCGACGGGCCGTATTCAGCCTTTCGGCTCGACAACCACCGTCACCTCAGCGACGAGGTGTGCCGCAACCTTGACCTGCACCTTGTATGAGCCGAGCTGCTTGAGCGGCTCGTCGAGCATCACCTGGTGCTTCTCAACGCTGATGCCGCGGCGATCGAGCGCCTCGGCGATCTCCTTTGTGGTGATGGAGCCGAAGAGCTTGCCGCCCTCGCCCACCTTGACGCCCATGGTGAGGGTGGTGGAACTGATGCGCTGCGCGAAGCCTTCGGCCTCACCGCGCTGGCGGTCCTGCTTTGCGGCGCGCGAGGCGATCCCTGAAGCAACCTGCGATGCGGCCCCGCCGATGGCTGGGATCGCCAGCCCATTGGCGAAGAGGAAGTTTTTGGCGTACCCCCCGGCGACCTCTTTCTGGTCTCCGGCGTTGCCGAGCTTGGGCACATTGGCGGTCAAAATCACCTTCATCAGCTGGGCTCCTTCTTCTGTGGCTGGGAGGGCTGGGCGCCCCCCGTTGGAGCACGATTCTCGCACAAGTCCCCCCCTTGACACAGAACGGATGTTCTATGACACTACGAACAGATGTTCTAACGAATACCCCCACGAGGGGAGGAGGTTCAGGATGGCAATGCAACCGATTAGCCCAGTCTCAGTCGCCGTGACGGCGCACTGGCGCACCGGCGCCCCGACCGCGGTCGCCTTTGAGGGGATCAGCCGCAAGGTGACCCAGGTTCTCGCACTGCGCCGTGAATACGGCGTCTTCAGCGCCAGCGAAGGCCCCCGCACTCTCTGGGAGATCGAGACCGAAGATGCATCGCTCGTGTTGAGCTTTTCGCGCCGCACCGGCGCCTGGTCGATCCAGGCGTTCGACGACGCATGGGCGACACTACCGTTCGCTTCGGGAATTCCTGAGATGGAGCCGGTGCTCGTTCACGCATAGCCCCTGCCATAATGGGCGGCATGAAGAAGCAGTTGCGCTCTAAAACCTCCTCGCCAACGGAGCACGTCCTCGGCCCGGTCCTTGCCGGTGTTGTCGGTCACGCCCGCGGTGTACTTCACGGCCTCGAGATCACCCTCGACATCGCCCTTGCGGGCGTCTTGGTGATTGCCATCGCCCTGATCGGCGCAGATACCGTTGGGCTCGTTGCGAAGGGAATCCAAGATGGCGGCATTGATGCAGCACTCCTGATTCTTGATCGCGTGCTCCTCGTCTTCATCATTGCGGAGTTGCTCTATACCTTGCGACTCTCGCTTGCGCGCACGCAACTCATCCTTGAGCCCTTTCTCATCATCGGTCTTGTCGCGGTGGTTCGACGCGTGCTGCTCGTTACCGCACAGGCTGAGCGCATCTTGAGCGATGGAGGCAACCTTGAGCCGATCCTCTGGGAGCTCGGCGTACTCGCTGGACTCATCATCTCTCTTGCCGTTGCCCTCTCACTTGCTCGCCGACACGGCGACGGCCCACGCGATCTACAGGCCGATTAACCAGCACCTTGCGCCGCTGCTGCGCGGCTCTCGCGATAGGATGCGCAGATGAAATCAATCGCACAGCACACCCTCACTGATTTTCTTGCAGCACTCGCTGCGCCCACACCAGCGCCTGGTGGCGGAGCTGCCGCAGCAGTCAGTGGCGCAACTGCGGCCGCACTCGTGGAGATGGTTGCCGGGCTCTCACTAAAGAAGAGCCCCGAGAGCGCCGACGCCGCACTACAGCAACGCACCGCTGCGCAGATGGCAACTCTTCGCAGCGACCTGCTCACACTCGCTGACGACGATGCAACCGCGTATGACACGTTCATACAGGCGATGCGACTTCCCAAGAGTGAAGAGCATGAGCGTGAGGAGCGCAGTCGTGCAATGTCTGTAGCGGCCGAACGCGCCGCAGAGGTTCCACTGCACACGCTTCGCGCGATCACCTCTGTTGCAGAGGCTGCGCAGCTACTGACTGGTCGCAGTTTAGTGAGTGCCGCAAGCGACCTCGAAGTCGCGCTGCGATTTGCACGCGCTGCCGGCTTAAGTGCCGCCGAGAACATTGAGGTGAATCTTCCGTTCATTGACAGCCCAGAGACGCGTGCGACGCTCGCGAATCAGACCGCTGCGTCTATTGCCGCGCTAGAGCGCAGCACACAGTCGTAGCGCACGATGACGCAACGCCTCGCAGCACAGCCATTTGCAAAGCAGATCACCGCGCGAGCCACTGAGATCGCAGCACGAGCAATCGCCGATGCGAAGGGGGCTGCGCCAGAGATCGCCGTGGTGATTGCAACGAGCGAACCCGACTCGCTCCTCTACGTCGACCGACTGCTGAAGCAGGTCAGTGCGACCGGACTCCTCGGACGCCGTGTGGAGCTAGGCTCGGCTGCGACTGAAGCCGAGATCTTTGCCTCGTTGACGGCTCTCTCTGGGGATCGAAACGTTGCAGGGATCATCTTGCAATCGCCACTCCCGAGTGGTGTGTCACGAGAGATTGTTGCTGCCGCGATCGCACCCGGGAAAGATATTGACGGCATCACCCTCGTCAACGCGGAGCAGCTTGCCGATGGCACCCATGACGCCTCACTCCTCCCCGCCACCGCGGCGGCGGTGATGGAGCTGCTGCGTGCGTACGAGATCCCGCTGCAGGGGCGGACCGCGGTCGTCGTCGGGCGCAGCGCGATCGTTGGCCGCCCTGTGGCGCAGCTGCTGGAGCTAGCAGGGGCGCATGTTGAGGTCGCCCACTCCAAGACCCCAGATCTTGGCGCGGTCACGCGCACCGCCGCCGTGCTGGTTGTCGCCGCGGGCGTGCGCGGCTTGGTGCGCGGGGAGCATGTGTCGCCTGGCACCGTCGTGATTGACGTTGGCATTCACCCGAGTGGCGAGACGATCGTGGGTGACGTTGACGCTCCCAGTGTTGAGGCGCAGCTCGGCGAGACGGGCGGCCTGAGCCCAGTCCCTGGGGGCGTGGGACCAATGACGAGCGCCATCTTGGCGCTGCACGCAGCGCAGGCCGCCGAGCGCCTCGTGCGCGGGCGAGCGTAGACTCACGGCATGGGATTCCCTTCTGATCTTGAGATTGCACGTGGCGTCACGCCAAAGCCGATTGGCGAAGTGGCGGCTGCCCTCGGCTTTCGCGACGATGAGGTCGAGCCGTACGGTCGCACGAAGGCGAAGCTCTCCATCGAAGGGATCGAGCGCCTAGAGAAGAGCGGGGCGCGCGGCAAGTACGTTGTGGTCACCGCGATCAGCCCAACGCCGCTCGGCGAAGGAAAGACCACCACCACCGTTGGGCTCGCGCAGGGGCTCAACAAGATTGGCCACCGCGCCGCAGTCGCTATTCGCCAACCGAGCCTCGGACCAGTCTTCGGTATCAAGGGCGGCGCCGCCGGCGGCGGCTACAGCCAAGTCATCCCCATGGAAGAGTTCAACCTGCACCTCACCGGTGATGTGCATGCCATTGGCGCAGCACACAATCTTGCGGCGGCGTTCCTTGACAATCACCTGCATCACGGCAACGCGCTCAACATTGACCTGCGCAGCATCACGTGGCCACGCGTCGTTGACATTAGCGATCGCGCGATCCGCAAAACGATCATCGGCCTCGGCGGTCGCGAGAACGGCGTCGTACGAGAATCTGAAACCGTCATCACGGTTGCAAGCGAAGTGATGGCTGTGCTCGCGCTTGCATCAGATCTCGCCGACCTTCGTGCGCGGCTCGGCCGCATTGTGGTCGCCGAAACTGTTGACGGCAAGCCTGTCACCACCGAAGATCTAAAAGTCGCTGGCTCCATGGCCGCGCTACTCCGCGATGCGATTAAGCCGAATTTGCTGCAAACACTTGAAGGTGGTCCCGCATTTGTTCATGCCGGACCATTTGCAAATATTGCGCATGGCAACAACTCCATCATTGCCGATCGCGCCGCACTTGCAACGAGCGAGATTGTTGTGACCGAGGCAGGATTCGGTGCTGACATGGGCGCTGAGAAGTTCTTCGATATTAAATGCCGCGCTTCTGGATTAGCTCCTGACGCGGCAGTGATTGTGGCAACAGTTCGCGCGCTCAAGATGCATGGTGGCGTCGGCAAGATTGTTGCTGGCAAGCCGCTTGACCCAGCGCTCAGCACCGAGAACGTTGCAGCCGTTACGGCTGGCGCTCAGAACCTTGTGAAGCAGATCGAAAACGTCCGCGCCTTCGGCATCCCGGTGGTTGTGGCCGTGAATGCGTTCCCAACAGACACCGCCGCCGAACACGAGGCGATTTGCAGCGTTGCCCTTGCCGCAGGGGCTCGCGCCGCTGTGGTAACCACGCACTTCACCGATGGCGGCGCTGGTGCGGCCACGTTGGCTGAAGCGGCGTGGGCCGCCGCTACCTCAGGTGAGGCAAAGTTTGCGCCGATCTACGCTGATGACGCTCCACTTGCCCAGAAGATTGAGACGATTGCCACGCGCATCTATGGTGCCGACGGCGTCGATATTGCGCCCGCTGCGGCGAAGCGCCTCACGCGTCTGGAAGAGCTTGGGTATGGGCATCTGCCGATCTGCATGGCGAAGACGCAGTACTCGCTCTCGCATGACGCGAGTAAGCTCGGGCGCCCGACAGGATTCCGGGTCCCCGTGAAGGCGGTCACCCTGGCCGCCGGCGCAGGCTTCATCACCGCGGTGTGTGGCGACATGCGCCTGATGCCCGGTCTCAACAAGTCTCCCGGCGGCGAACGCATCGACCTTGATCTAGAACACGGCGGGGAGATCGTCGGTCTCTTCTAGTTCGGATCTGTGCCCAGGAACCCCACGCCATTAGCCAGCGTTAAGGGGGTGAGGCGTTCCCCTGTGGACGCTCAAGTTGAGGTGCACCCCATGAAGATCGGATCGCTGACCCTCCCGACGTTTAGTTCTGCCGCAAAGATTGGCGTGGTGGCTGCACTCGTACTAACCCTCTCCACCAGCGGCGGATTCGGCGCCCTCTTTGGCGCCAGCGGCGGAGCCTCTACCCCTATAGAAAAAGGCGATCCGGGCGGCGTGCCCACCGCAGCTCCAAGTGGCGGCCCCATCGCTGGTGACCGCATCGATGTAATTCGCACAGGGACCTTCAGCCTCGAGGTTGAGGATGTCGATGCCACCCTTACCAAGCTCACGGGTGTGGTGAAGAGCCAGGGCGGATACGTCTCTGGCAGCTATCGCTACACCGACACGTCAACCCCGTACCTCACCGTGACATTCCGTGTCCCTGCCGCATCGTTTGACGCGGCGGTGCTTGCACTACGAGCAGAAGGTACCGTTCTTTCGGAGCAGATCAGCACGTACGAGGTAACGATGCAGCTCGTCGACCTTGAGGCGCGACTGCGAAACCTGCGCGCCTCAGAGACGGCGCTTCTCGATCTGATGTCGCGAGCGACGACCGTATCGGATGTGCTTGCAGTGCAGACGCAGCTCACCGCAGTGCGCAGCGACATTGAGTCATACGATGCACAGCGCGCAGCGCTCGCCGACCAGGTCGCCATGGCCACGGTCTCGGTGACGATCAGCCCAATTGGCTCATCAATCGGAAACGCAACAAGTGGATTCGATCTCGGCAAAGAGGTTGCACGCGCGGTCGCGAATCTGGTATCGGTTGGTCGAACGGTGATCATTGCGGCGATTAACCTCGTCATCGTGGTCGTGCCGATCGCACTGGTTGGCGCACTCGCCGGTGGCCTACTTGGTCGAACGATCACGCCACTCTTCGCGCTGCTGCGCCGACTGATGGGCGTCGGAGTGGCCACGAAGCGAACGGCACGTCGCCGCTAACGGCGACTGCAGTTGAGAGGCTGAGCTAGAGGGCCCCTGCGGCGATCGCGATGACGGCCGCCGTCAGGAGGCCAATTGCGATACCGAGGGCACCGGCCCCCCATGCAGCAAGGTTGATGGCGCCCAGCGGGGCATCGTCAGCCTCGCCGTGTGAACTGTGCCCAGGAGTCCCGTGATCGCTCATGCGGCGTAGTATCCCAGACGATGAGAATCAACATCGGTGATGGGTTCGAGCTGGTCGGCGTGGAGAGCGCCGATGAGCTGCTCCTCGTGCCGCCGTGCGCCAACGCGAGCGCCGATCACGCCACCTGCACCTGGTGGGAGGACGCGGATCGTGGCAGCAAGGCTTCGGCCAGCGGCGGCGCAGCACCGAACCCTGCGGCGCGCGCCAGCACACCGGCAGGGGGGAAGAGCGCTCTCGCCGCATTCTTGGGCGCGGATGTCGAGCAGGCGCCAGCATTTAATCCATTCGAACCCGAGCCGCCAACGCGTGAAGAGGCGTTGCGCGACGCTGCCGCAGCACCTGGGCAGCCACCGAAGTTGCGACTACTCACGCGGCAACTTCCGGTGAGTGGACCGATGGGCTGGGTACTTCTCGCCAAGGGAGAACCAGTCGCCTACTGCCAAGCGGGCCCCCTCTCGGCCTTTCCGCGCGCGCAACGCTTGCGCGATCGCTACCCCGATCTCCCCGACAGCCCACCGCCAGCGATCATCACCTGCATCTCCGTGGTGCCAGCGGCGCGCGGGAGTGCGCTCGGCAGCGCGCTGGTGGCCGGCGTGCTCACTCGACTCGGCACCGCCGGATTCGCCGCCGCAGAGGCCTACCCAGAAGAGCCATCCGACGTCGCCGATCCAGAGCACACCTCTGCCGCTACGCAACGCTTCTGGGAGCGCCTTGGCTTCACCGTTGCAGCGACAGGCCCTGATGGGCGCTGGCCAGTAATGCGCCGTACGCTCGATTAATGACAACGCCGAGCGCGCACTTCGAAATCGTCGCGAACATCAGCGAGGGGCGCGACCCTGAAATCTTGCGGCAGGCAGCTGCGGCGATCCGTGCAGTTTCTGGCGTGACGCTCCGTGACGTGCATAGCGATGCCGATCACGATCGGAGCGTGTTCACGTATGTAGGAGCCGGCGGCGTTGAACTAGTGGCGGCAACCCTCGCTCTCGCACGCATCGCCGTCGCATTGATAGATCTTTCAAGCCCAGCAAAATCAGGAGAGGGTCGCGGCGTGCACCCACGCATCGGCGCACTTGATGTTGTGCCGGTTGTGCCGATCTCACCAACAGCAACGCTTGAGCAGGCCGCTGAGATTGCCCGCGTGGCTGGCGCCGCGCTCGCGCAAACACTACGTCTCCCTGTGCATCTCTATGGCGCGGCAGCGCGCAACGAAGAGCGACGTTCGTTGCCAACGTTACGGCGCGGTGGATTTGAACAGCTCGCGGCACACCAGGCGGCAATTGGTGGTGCGCCAGACTTCGGTCCACTCGAGCCACACCCAACTGCTGGGGCAACCGCCGTTGGCGCGCGCACGCTGATGGCGGCGTGGAATATTGCACTCACCGGCGCCGATGCCGAACAACTTCTAGCAGTTTCTAAAGAGATCGCACGAGAGATCCGTGGCGCAACACCTGGTGGAGTGCGTGGGCTACAGGCGCTCGGCTTTCCACTCGTACGTAAAGGAATCGCACAAGTGTCGATGAATCTGCATGACCTACTTGAGGCCACCGATCGTGACGATACGTTGCACGCAATTCGTGAACGCGTGCGTGTCGCCGCACACAGTCGAGGCATTGAGATTGGCGAAACAGAGGTTGTCGGGCTACTTCCAGATCGCGCACTGCGCGCAGGTGGTAACCCGAATGAGCTGCAGATCAGCGGCGGCTGGGAGCGCGTCGTACTAGATCGCTAGGAGCACGAAGAGAGAGAGCGCAAAGAGTACGGCCGGGAGCAGGCAGCCGGAGCGTTTTGCCGGGCCACCACCAGGTGTACTTGTGGCCCCATCGTCGTCAGTGATCGCGGCGAATAGCAAAAGTTCATCCGCAGAGGTGCCGTTGTGGTTTAGATCAAATGCTCCGCCGTCATCGTCACCACCCATGTCGCCGTCACTCATTCTTGCCCCTGCCAAATGGGTTCATGGGCGATTGATACCAGAGCATCGCGCGCTGCTTACTTTCGTCCTCTTTACGCTCCTGACACTTCTTCGAGCAGGCGACACCGCCGGGGGGCAGGGGATCAAGGAAGGTTCGAATTTCGTACGTTGGCTCGCCGGGGGCGATGTCGCGTTTGCAGGTGATGCAGCGAAGGTCACTCATGGTTGGAGTAGAACAGTTGGCTGTGCCAACAGTCTGTCGCAGAGATCAGCCGAGGCCGAGCGTTCCACTGGCCGCTGTCTCAGCACCGCCGAGGCCTTCAACACGTGCCTCAATGATGACGGTCGTTGTCTCTTCAGGGAGGGCAGAGATGGTGATGGCGAGCTTCTGCTGTGCGGGTGGCGGCGTTGCCAGGCCCTGCTCTTTGCAGAATGCCTTGATCGCCGCGGCGGCCTTGCCGGCGTCGTCGACCATCGACATCGGGATGACGATCTTTGGCTCCATCTGGCTGATGAGGCGTGATGCAGCTTGCGGGGAGAGCTCGCCGCCTACAGGGACGAGGACGATGTCGCAGCCCGGCAACTCGCCGATCTGCTCGGCGGTGAGCCCATCGGCGTAATCACCGAGATGCACAACGTGCATGCCGTCGAGTTCAGCGGCGAAGACGGTGTTGTGACGTGCCGCGGGGCCGCGATGCTCGTCTCGGTAGCTGCGGATGCCGGTGATCAGCACCGACTTCACCTCGTACTCGCCCGGTCCCTCGAGGATGATGGCGCTGTCGAGGCTTGTCGCGATGGGGGTGCGGTTATCGCGCGGGGCGAGGCGCCCCTTGACGCGGGAGAGCGGGGCGTCGTCAGGGTGGCTCAGGGTCACGATATCGGCGCTCATGCCGCGCCCAGTCGGCCCCACGATCGAGGTGTACGGGTCGTAGGCGACGGTCGCCTCCCGGCTGCGGATGCGGACACAGGTACGACCGTAATAGGTGAGTTCCATGGCCCTATTCTCCCACGCGCCGCGGCACGCCGTCGCATCAAGGTTGATGAGAGGGGGAGGTATGCCAGGAGGGTCGATGCCCGTCGGCCCTCCTGGCTTGGAGGTCGGATCACGGGAGGGAGGTCCGGTGAGCCGAAACCCATCATCTGCCCGCTAGGTGAATCTGCAGCGAGGGATCGGGTAAAGAGTTCGCAATCAATCCCCCACGGGGCCGCCCGTTCGCCAGGGCTCGGCTACATCTCCTCGGGGGCGGAGATGCCAAGCAGTCGGAGCGCGGCGGAGAGGCTCGCCGCCGCCGCCGCCACGAGCCGTAGCCTGCCGGCTGAGCGCTCAGGCGCTGAGGCGTCGACCACTTTCGCGTCGCGGTAGAAGGCAGAGAAGGCGGTCGCGAGCTCTGTCGCGTAGGTCGTCACCCCTTGCGTCTCGTGATGCGTGGCGGAATCCTCGACAACCTCAGGGAGGCGCACGATCGCGCGCGCCAGTTTCGCCTCAGGTGAGGTGTGATCGTCAAGCAGGCTCCCGATTGCCGTCGTAGGCACGAGCGACTCAGCGGCCGCCTTCCGCAAGATGGAGCACATTCGTGCATGTGCGTACTGCGCATAGTAGACGGGGTTATCACTGTTCTTCGCCTTCGCCGCCTCAATATCAAAATCGATCGCCGTCGTCGCGCTGCGCGAAGCGAAATACCAACGCGCAGCATCCACACCAATCTCTTCAAGTAGTTCGTCAAGGGTGATAAATGTTCCAGCACGTTTCGACATGCTCATCTCAATGCCGTCGCGAACGAACCGCACCCAGGCAACGAGGAGCATCTCAATCGACTCTTTATCAAAGCCGAGCGCCTCGCCGGCGTTGCGTAATCGGGCGACCGTGCCGTGATGATCTTGCCCCCAGACATAAATGACACGGTCATGGCCGCGTGAGAACTTCTCAACGATGTAACCGATGTCTGAACCGAAGTAGGTATATGCGCCACTCGACTTTCGGATCACGCGATCCTTGTCGTCGCCGAATGCGGTGCTCTTGAACCAGAGGGCACCCTCGCGCTCTTCGAGCCAGTTGCCATCGCGCAGCTTGGCAATCGCGCGATCAACAAAGCCATCGGTGTAGAGCGATCCTTCAGAGCGCCACACATCAAATTCAACGCCGAGCACCGCCAGCGACGATTCAATGCCGGCGCGAATCCGCTCCGAAGCCCATCGGCCAATCACCGCAATCTCGTCATCGGCGATCGTGCCGTCATACCCTTCCGCATCAATCTCGCCACTTCGCTTCGGCGCAGCAGCAGCGCGCATCGCTACGTCGGACGGTATAGCTGCAGCGAGATCTCCAACGTACTCACCCTTGTATCCGTTCTCTGCAACGGCGACACCATCGCGCAGGGCAATAACGCTCTCGCCGAGTCGTCGAACCTGTTCACCAAAGTCATTGAAGTAGTACTCGCGAGTGACATCTTGACCAGCGGCCTCAAGGACGCGCGACAACAAGTCGCCAACGAATGCGCCGCGCGCATTACCAACGGTCAGCGGCCCGGTGGGATTCGCAGAGACGAACTCAATGTTGACGCGGTATGCCGGTGTGCCTGCGGCAACGGCAAGGTGCCCCCACGACAGCGGCGCGCGCACAATGGCGTCGAGGTGATCGGCAAGAAGGCCGGCGCGAAGTCGGAGGTTCAAGAAGCCTGGTCCTGCAACTTCGGCGTGCGCGATCGGTCCGAGTGCGCCACTGCCGCCGTGCATGCGCTCCGAGGCTTCGGAAGTGAGCTCCGCGGCGATTGCGGCTGCGATCTGCGCAGGCGCACGCTTGAGGATTTTGCTCCCCTTCATGGCGATGTTGGAGGCGTAGTCGCCGTGATCGCGATTGCCAGGAATCTCCACCTCGATGCCAGCGACGAGTGCATCAAGTGCGGCGGCGTCATCAGGGGCCGGTAGGGCGCCGCTCGCAACGGCGCGTCGGAGGGCGCGTGCCACGGCATCGCGCACGGTATGGCGGAGCGGGAGCCCGAGCAGGGGGTCGCGCGGCAGCGCTGCGGAGCGAGAGGTTGGTGCCGACGATGGGCTCATGGCTGAATCGTAGCGGCGAACTCTGGCACGATGGCGCCATGACATCTGAGACGGCTCCGGCAGGCACCCCGCCAACACGCCCACCAGAGGGGGCGGTGCTGGCAGCCCCAGTAACCCGTGGACAGATCGCGCGGGTCGGCCTGCTCCTCTTCGTCACCTTCTTGGCAGGGGCGCTCTTGCTTCGAACGCAAGCGGATCGCATTCGAGTGCTCGATCTCCCACTCCCAGCTGGATGGGCGGCTGTGAGCGCCGACACTGTGTTGGCCGGGATCTCGCCCCAGAGCGCAGTTCGCGCAGCTCGCTCCGACGATGCGCCAGTGGGCCCAACGCCACGCGTTCGCCTGATCACGCTCAGCAGTGGCGGCACCGACGCACCAGAACTCAGAGGAACCTTCTGGCTAATTGTGACGGATGACATTCGCCCATCCATGCAAATTCCAGCCGGTGACGCCCTTGATGTGATTCGCGCATATGTCTTAGTTGATCAGAGCGGGCACGTAGCCCTTGCAGTAGAGCGCGGGTTTGCTAATACCGATCCGACGCTGCCACCAGAGTGATGCGCGCCTACTAGATCTCGAAGCGATCCCCCTCACGCACTGAAACGATCTCACCAGAAAACTCTGTTGCCGCTGCGCGGGTTGCCTCCACTGGGTCAACCTCTGCGCCGAAGTGTGTGAGGAGCAGTCGCGTAACGCGTGATGCTGTCGCAGCCCTGCCAGCGCCGTACGCCGTGAGGTGCGTGTCGCCCTCTCGCCACTCTGCTGCGCCACCGGCTGCCTCACAGAGGAGTGTGTCCCCAGGTTGTGCAATCGCTGCGAGATCTTGCCAGTGCGACACATCTCCTGAATACGTCACCCCAGCCTGATCGCCGATAGCAACTCGTAGTGCATACGACTCGCCGGTATGTCGAACACGCGCACTTTGAATCGTGAGATCACCGAAGGAGATAGATCGCCCACTGCCAAGCGGCGGCAAGGCTGCATCGGTACGCCAAGTAGAGATTGCAAACGGTTGTGCAGGGCTGTGCGCACCTGCAGCCTGCTCTTCTGGGGTGCGGTCATCGAGCAGCGTTGCGAGTCGTGCGGCGAGACCGCTCGGCGCGATCACTGGCACACTTCGCGCGTCACCCTCCATCCTGTTGCCGTGCACCAGGGCATGTCGCAGCGCCGCAAGGTCAACCCAATGGTCGGGATGCAAATGCGAGATTGCAACGGCGCTGAGCTGCGGCAGCCCACCGACGCCGAGATGCGCCGCAAGTGGCGCATACGTCCCATGGCCCAAGTCAAGGACGAGCGATGTGCTCCCGTGCTGAACTACATATCCCGAGGCGCGCGAACCATCATGCGTGCGATAGGCGCCGGCCGAGCCGAGCACCGTGAGGGTCAGCGCTTTGGAATCGGCCACTGTTCGCCTGCAGACTTCCAACGCTTCGTTGCCAGCTCTTCAAAACCTGCAGCAAGCAGTAGGTCGCGCGCGCGGTCGAAGTTCATCGCAAACCAGTCAGGCTGATGCGCATCTGATCCTGTCACGATGTACTCGCCGCCAAGTTCGCGATAGCGATGCACCGCTTGCGGCAACGGATACGGGAGGCCTGTGCGTTGTCGCCAACCCGACGTGTTGATCTCGAGTGCCGTCCCCGTTTCGATGAGCGCCGTAAGAACAGGCTCGTACAGGTCGGCGGCTGCCTCAAAACTTGGCGTGTCGATGTGTGGGTAGACGTACTTCCGCACGTAGTCCATGTGTCCCACGATGTCGAAGAGGCCACTCTGAATCCCAGCCTGCACCTCTGCGAAATACGGCGCGGTGTCATGTGCGTCGTGGCCCGCCCAGTTCGCCGCGAGTGAGCGCTTGAATGGCGAGTCAATCCCTGGATGCACGCTGCCAATAGTTAGGTCGTACTTGTTGGTGCGCAGGTGCTCGCGAATCTCCGTCTCATATTGCTGCTCGTACGAGATTTCGACGCCGAGCAGAATCTCCAACCGATCACCAAACTCCCGCCGCAACGCCTCCACGGTTTCCACACGCTGCTGATGCGGCGCCAGGGTGGCCCCCTCCTCACGCGGGTCGAAGTCGAGGTGGTCGGTGAGGGCGATGCGGGGCATCCCCAAGGCGATGGCCAGGGCGGGGTAGACCTGGAGCGGCACCTCCGAGTCGGGGGAGAGGAGGGTATGGAGATGCACATCGAGGGGCGAGTCGAAAGCCCCAGCAAGGGCCAGCTCGGGGCGGCGGTCGCGGTCGCCAATCCGACGAATCGGAGCGGGGCTCACTGCTCGTTCAGCCAGGCGCGGGCGGGGGCACCCCGCAGACCGCGGATCAAAAGAAGTGCCAGGACGACGGGGGGGAGGCCAGGGAGCCAGTTCCCCACGGTCAGGGCGATGAGGGGGCCCGCGGGGAGCAGCATCGTGCTTAGTCCGAGGGCGAAGCCTCGCCCCGCCTCCTTACGCTGCCACACGAGCGTGATCGTGAAGATGCAGGCGGCGATCAAGGCCATCCAGACCACCCCCTGGAGGGTGACCGGGGCGGCGGTCGCCTGCTCCACGATCTTGCCGAGCGTGAGGCCTAGCCCTGCGAGCAGGAGGAGGGCGTACGCGAGAAAGGCGGCGACGGCGATCGGCATACCCTCAGGATGCCACGAGCGCCCCTTCAGCACCCGCAGGCAGGCTGACATGAGGTTTCCCCACACCCCGCGCTCACGACGGGGCGGGAACCACATTGACGCCAGAGCACGGGGAGCCCTACCCTTAGTGCACCACTGGGTCGCAGGGCGACCCTAAACCAAAGTTGGCGTCAGCAGTTGCTGGCGCCCTACGCGACGACTCGCTGGTGGGGAGACGCCGCAAGAAGGAGGACCATCGCATGGCGCGAAAGAATTGGAAGCTCGCTGCTGTAGCAGCGATGCTCGCCGTCGTGGCTACTGCCTGTGGGAGCAATACCCCATCGGCAAGCGGCCTCGAGGGTGATGTAACGCTCTGGCACGCTTACGGCTCGTCCGGCGGCTCGGCTGAAGGCACCGCCTTCGCTGCTCAGCTCGCCAAATTCGAGAAGGAATTCCCGAAGATCAAGATCACTGCCGTCGAGGTGCCGTTCGGCGACATCTTCACGAAGTTCAAGACAGAGGCTGCCGCCGGCGGCGGACCAGACCTCTTCATTGCTCCGAACGATGAGCTTGGCAACCTGGTTACGGCCGGTCTGCTCGAGCCAATCACGGACACCAAGGACCTCTCGACGGTTTCGCAGCAGGCTCTCGATGGTGCAACCATCGGCGGCAAGCTCTACCTCGTTCCTGAGAGCCTTAAGGCAGTCGTGATGTATTACGACTCCGCAAAGATTGCAACGCCACCAGCAACCGCTGCGGCGTTCAAGGATTACGTTGACAACGGCGGCAAGGTTGCCGTTCCTGCCGGCGTGTATCACGTCTGGGGCTGGTACAAGGCCTTCGGCGGCTCGATCTTCGACAGCACCGGCCACGCCGGCTGCTTCAGCGGAACGGGTATCGGCGACGCCATGGACTACGTCAAGAGCCTCAAGGCTGCTGGTGCAGTTGTTGACGGCAACGACGGCGACCTTGGCCAGAAGTACATGAGCGGTGACGTTGACGTGATGTTCAACGGCAACTGGGTTCTTGCGGACTACCTGAAGGCCCGCCCGGGCACGCAGGTTGCTCCGTTCCCAGCTGGCGCCAACGGCCTTCCTTCGGTGGGCATGGTTGGTGTTGACGGTTGGCACATCAACGCAGCAGGCATGAACAAGCCGTTGGCAATCAAGGTTGCCTCGATCCTTGCCTCGCCTGACTACGCCAAGATCATGGTTGACGGTGCCGGCCACGTGCCAGCATCAACCGCCATCGAGATCAAGGACCCGGTCACCAAGGCCTTCGCAGCTGCGATCGCCACGGGCACCCGACGTCCTGTTGAGGCGTGGATGAACAATTACTGGGGCAACTTCGGCTCGGCGTGGGACAGCGTCCTGCAGACCGGCGCCGCTGGTGCTGATGCAGCCGCCACGGCATGCGATGCCATGGAGACTGCCAACACCGACGCTGGCCTCTGGCCATAGTCGGCTGCTAGCTTCGAGCTAGCCGCTTAGGTGTAACCGCGATTGGGGCGGGGGCTTCGGCTCCCGCCCCAATTGCTATCTCGGTGTTACGAGCAGGGGAGGAGGCAGAGTGAGCATCTTCACACGCGTCAACCGACGCTCCCTTACCCCGTATATGTTTATCGCCCCCGCCATGGTGGTCATGGCAATCGTCACCATCTATCCGCTGATCTTCCAGTTCTGGATGTCGTTCACCAATTACGGGCTCGCCAACCTGCGTCAAGGCGCACCGGCGCCAGATTGGGTTGGACTACAGAATTACGTCAAAATTTTGACGAGTGAGTTGGCAATTCCGAACTACTCGTTCCTGCGACTCTTCTTGTACAACATCTTCTGGGCGCTGAGCAACGTCACCATCCATATCATTCTTGGCGTCTCCATCGCGCTGCTGTTGAATCACCCTGGGTTGAAGCTGAAGCGCCTCTACCGCGCGCTCTACGTGCTCCCCGTGTTGATTCCACCGATCGTTGTTGCGACGACGTGGCGCAACATGTTCAACCAAGATGCGGGCGCAGTGAACATGTTGCTGGCGATGGTCGGGCAGCTCTTTCACATTCCGCCGGAAACTTTTAAGCTTGATTGGCTTCGCCAGGTCCAAGATCCGATCAGCTTCATTCCGCTACCACTGAGCTACTACGCGATGTTGGTCGCGAACATTTGGCTCGGATGGCCGCTGAATGCTGTTGTTGCTACTGGCGCACTGCAGGCGATCCCGAAGGACCTCTACGAGGCGGCGGAGATCGACGGGGCCGGCAAGTGGGCATCGTTCAAGACGATCACCCTCACCTACCTTCGGCCGGCGATGGTCCCCTTCGCTATTTACGGCTTTGTCGTGACCTTCAACCTCTTCAGCCTCGCCTACTTCATGAGTGCGGGCGGGCCATTCGGCCGGACCGAGCTGCTCGTGACACAGGCGTACCGACTCGTGAATGAGCGACAGCTCTACGCGATCGGGGCCGCCTTCGCAGTAGTGCTCTTCGTCATCTTGCTCACGATCAGCCTGATCACTAACCGCCTCTCGAAGGCGACGGCGCGCTATGACGACTTCTAAGCGTCGTTCGTCCCGGGAGCCATCGCTGCTCACGAAAGTTGTGTTGCAGCTCGCCGCCATTGGCATCTTGATTACCGTGCTCTTCCCGATCATTTGGGTCTTTAGCGTTTCACTCTCACCGCTGAATCTGATCCGGCCCGACGGGCTCAACCTGATTCCGAAGGACGCAACGCTTGAGGCGTACCTCAAGGTGATTGATCGGCCAACAAGCAACCCGATCGGGTTCTTTGAACTCGCCTTCAACTCGCTGAAGATTGCTGGCGGCACGGCGCTCGCGAGCGTTTCGCTGGGTGTGCTCGCCGCCTATCCGCTCAGCCGCCTCGCATTTAAGGGGCGCACCTTCATCATGCTGGTGATCCTTGGCGTGTTGATGTTGCCTGCGGTTGCAACGCTTGCGCCACTGTTTGTCACCCTGAACGGGATCAAGCTCAACCTGCCGATCCTCGGTGTGTTCAACCTGCGCAATTCACAACTCGGTGTAGGCATCGCCATCGTATCGGGCTCGCTCCCGTTTGCGATCTGGAACCTGAAGGGCTACCTCGACACGATTCCACGTGAGCTTGAGGAGGCTGCGGCGGTAGATGGCGCATCGCAGGCGCGCATCTTCCGCAGCATCGTGCTGCCGCTTGCGGTGCCAGCTATTGCGGTAACAGGATTCCTTGGATTCATTAGCGGCTGGACGGAGTTCTACTACTCCTGGATGTTCCTCACACAGCCGCGTGACTTCACCCTTGCGATGGCACTTTCGGCGATGACCGGCACGTACGCGTCGGCGATTCCGTGGCCACTCGTCTCCGCCTTCTCGATCATGCTCACGCTGCCACCAGCGATCGTCTACCTATTGAGCCAGCGCTTCATTACGGGCGGACTTGCGGTCGGCTCGGTTAAGGGGTGAGTTCGCAACGGCCCGCGGGGCCTGACACGCCGGCCTGGGTGCGCGACGCTGTCTTCTATCAAATCTTCCCCGACCGATTTGCGCGCTCCGCGCGAACCCATCAACCAGGCCCACTCGAGGAGTGGGATACGGCACCAACACGCCACGGCTTTAAGGGCGGCGACCTTCGTGGCATCACGGAGCGACTCGGCGAGTTGCAAGAGCTGGGCATAACGGCGCTCTACCTCTGCCCGATCTTCTCGAGTGCATCTAACCATCGCTATCACACGTACGATTACTTCAACGTGGATCCGATGCTCGGTGGGAACGAGGCACTGCGCGAACTTCTTGATGCGGCACACGCGCGCGATATGCGCGTCATTCTTGACGGCGTTTTCAATCACGCGAGCCGCGGCTTCTGGCCGTTCCATCATGTGCTCGAGAACGGCGCGCAGTCGCCCTACGTGGACTGGTTCTACACCGACGAGGCGTTCTTGCGCGGCGATCGACCGCTGATCGCATATCCCGAAGAGGTGCAGTGGTACGCGAAGGAGAGCGGCGGTGCTGGCGGTGGCATCGCGAGCAAACTGGAGACGTCACTCGGGTACAAGGCGTGGTGGCAGCTCCCCGCACTTCCGAAAATAAACGTTGGAAACGCAGCGGCGCGTGAGCACCTGCTGCAAGCCGCCGAGTTTTGGATTCGCTTCGGCGCAGATGGCTGGCGTCTCGATGTGCCAGAAGAGATCGATGATGCGAGCTTCTGGCAGGAGTTCCGCGCGCGCGTTCGCGCGATCAATCCTGAGGCGTACACCGTTGGCGAGATCTGGAAGCGCGCCGACGCATGGCTCACCGGCGATCGATTCGATGCGGTCATGAACTATCCGCTCACCGAGGCGATCCTTGGGTATGCGGGTCACGGTCGGTTGGCGCGTGACCTTGGTGATCACAACGACACGTACAAACGCCCCGAGCTCGATGCGGCGCAGTTTGCCGCACTGTTGACCGACATCATGGGCTGGTACCACCCGGCAACAACCGCGGTGCAGCTGAATCTACTTGGCTCACATGACACGCCGCGCCTGCGCAGCATCTTGGGCGGAAGTGCGGCTGCGGCACAACTAGCGACGCTGCTGCAGCTCGCCCTGCCTGGGGCGCCGTGCATCTATTACGGCGACGAACTCGGCGCGCTTGGTGCGAACGACCCGGCGAACCGGGGCCCATTCCCTGCAGACCTCGCCTCGGTCGGCGCCGAGGCGGCGACGTTTCGTGCCTTCGTGCGCGGTGCGGTAGCGGCGCGACATGCGCATGTCGTATTGCGCTCAGGTGCGCTGCGGGTTCTGTACGCCGAGGGGCCAGTGCTCGTTTTTGAGCGGAGCGCTGATCCGGTCGGCTTTGAAGGGGTCTCGCTATCGCTTCAGTCGGTGGCGGCCCGTCGAATGGTGGTGGCGACTAACACCAGTGATCGCCCCACACGCGTGCAGATACAGGTCGACGGGGTACGTGAGGTTGTCCGGCTGGATTGGGATGGGATTACCGCTTCGGCGACGCTGCTCGACGATGGCACCGTGGCGTTTGATCTGCCACCAGTGAGCGGGGCAATCTTTCAGCTCCGCTGATGCAGAGGGTCGCGCGGTGGGGTGGTACCCCCGACGGGATTCGAACCCGTGATCTCCACCTTGAAAGGGTGGCGTCCTAGGCCTCTAGACGACAGGGGCGCGCGGAACGCAGCGTAGCACCGCTCTTGGGGCACCGCCCCTATGAGGCGAGTTTGCCGAGGATGTTTGAGGCGCCGAGGGCGATCCCGGCGGCGATGGCGAACCCACCTGCGAGGAGGGCGGCGAGCATCGCGCGACCGTCGCGGGCGCTGCGAATCGCGCGAATCATGCTGATCGTGAGCATCAGTGACGCGAAGGCGCAGGAGAGGCCAACCACGAAGGTACCGACAGAGAGCTCGCCGATCTGATCGGCGTTGCGGATCGTGGCAACCCAGCCGAGGTAGAGGAGCGAGACGCCGACCGCGACGATGACGGCAACGAAGGTGCCGAGCGAGACGACGCCGCGTAGGCGGCTACGCAGTTTGGCTGGTGCACTCATCGCTGTGGGTTCCTCATGGGCCTAGGGTACGACCTCCCAGATGATTGCGGTGCGAGCCGGGATGTCGACCCCTGTGGTGAGGTCGCCCGCACCAGCCGTGCCGTTCGATCGGGCCACCTCGCGGAGGTGGATGCCAGCACCAAGGCTGAAGGTGAGTTGCTCAGTTCCGCCACTGGCATTGACGGCGACGAGGAGGTCACCCACTGCCCACGAGCCGGCGTCACTGAGCTTGGCAAGCTCCCCAGCCACGCCACCAGCGCGGCGCGAGAAGAGGAGGGTACGGCTTGTCGCGCCACTCGCGCCAACGGCGAGCCAGTCAACGGAGGCGCCGCGCACCTGCGGATGTGCGGCGCGGATGGCCGCCAACTGCTGGTACCAGGCGAGCATGGTGAGATCTGCGGCACGCGCCGCAGGGAGCGGTGCTGGGCGGCGCCCACCAGCCCCACTCCCATCAAGGTGTGCGTTGCGCGGGTCTGTCGGCAACGTTGGGAAGGTGCGACGGTCATCTGGATCTGTTGCGCCGCTCACGCCAATCTCATCGCCGTAATAAATCGTTGGTGAACCGGGCAGCAGATATTGCATTGTGGCGGCGAGTAGCTGCCGCGCCTTTCCTACCGAGAGGTTGTCGGCGACCTCCTTACCGTCGCGGCCATCTCCGGGTGTGAACTCCCAGAGTGATCGCGAGGTGTCGTGTGAGTCGACGAGCGTGAGATTTGCAAGCGTTACCGCCGTCGGATAATCCTCAGCGATCCCCATCAACTTACGGATGAAGAGCACCGCACTCCGGTTCGTACTATCAGTTGCGCCCGCAGCAGGCTTGCCGCCGAGATAGGCGAGCACCGCATCACGGAAGCGATAGTTCATCGTGGCGTCGGCAGCATCGCCGCGCAGCAGGCGGAGTGCATCGCGGCGATTCCAGAGCTCGCCAATGATCGGCGCGTTCGGCGATGTGGCCTTCAGCATGGAGCGGAATTCCTGCCAGAAGCCATCAGGGAAACTGCCATCTGGCATCACGTCGAGGCGCCAGCCGGCAACCCCCTGCTGCAACCACCAGCGCGCTACGCCCGCGTCGCCGGCGGGCGAGGCGAGAAGTGTGGCCGCCGGTGCGCCTGAGGCGTCGCCGAGGATGAGCGCGCGCACCGCTTCGTTGTTCTTATTTAGCACCGGAAGCGTGTCGTAGTTTGCCCACCCCACATAGCCCGCCGTATTTGGGCCGGATGCGCCCGCGCATGGACCCTTTGCCCCAGCGGCCTTTGTCCAGATGAACCAGTCGCGATACGGCGAGTCAACCGATTCGCAGGCGCCGACCGTTGACCAGCGCCCATAGCGGTCGAAGATTGGTGAGTCGGAACTGATGTGGTTGAAGACACCATCCAGGATGACGGCGATGTTCAGCTTCTGTGCGGCTGTTAGGAGTCGTTGCAGCGCCGCGTTGCCGCCGAGTCGCGGATCTACCTGCAGGTAGTCGTTGCCGTCATAGCGATGGTTGGAGTTCGCATCAAAGATCGGGTTGAGGTAGACCGTGTTGACGCCAATGGAGACGAGATGCGGCAGGCGAAGGCGAATGCCGTCGAGATCACCGCCGTAAAAATCCTCACCCTTCGGTGGGGTCGCTGGAATCGTATTCCACGGGATGATTGACGCCACCCCCTTGTAGCGACGCTGCGCGCCACCATCGTTGAGCGGGTTCGCATTGGCGAATCGGTCAGGGAAGATTTGATAGACGACTGAGCCGCTGAGCAGTGGGCTGGCGGTGAACCCTTTCGGCGAGACGACGATCGCCCAGTCGCCGCCAACATTGGCGGGCGAGGTGCTGCCGAGCCCTTGGTCGTTGATGTTGTCGTCGGAGAGCTTTACCGCGGCGGAGCCGTCGGCGATCTCAAAGTGATAGCCGATCGCCGTCGGCTCGCTCCCCACTGCAATGGTGGCGCTCCATACGTCGCAGAGTGCGTCGCCGAGTCCGTTGGCTGCGTCAAGGATCGGATCGGGAGCGACGAGGTTGCTGATCTCTGCGCTCGCCCCACGGTCGGACGTACCCACCTCGGCACACGGCACTCCGCGCGCGACGCGCGTCGCCGGGCTCTTCGTCGAGGAGCCGCCGAACGGTGTGGCAACTGCAAGGTCAACGCTCACCGCGTCGTCGGTGCCGGTGCGAACCTGCAGTGTGACGGTGGAGCCAACCTCAACGGCACCACCCTCAAGGCGATAGGCGGGGTCGCGAGAGTCGTGACGGATGAGAAGCTCCTGCAGCTTCCCGTCGCCAGCGACTGCTGCGGCCGGGTCGGTCGAGTCGCCCGCTGGGCCGCATCCCGCGGCAAGAAGTGCGAAGACCAGGGTGATAGGGAGGGCTCGGCGCCAGGGCGCAGCAGGCTCGGGTACGATCAGAGGCACTATGGAAGTGAACGGCATCCGCATCCCTACAATCATCGCTGAGAATAGTGCCGCGCGCTGCGACGGTTGCTCTGCGCAGATTGAGGGCACCCCGTTCCGGATTAGCGTGCTCGACACCACCGCAACCGAGGTTGCCCCGTCGTTCGGTGAGGCGTCACCGATCAATCCTGGGCCATTCCAGTTTTGCACTGACCCCGCCTGCCCACCGCGCTGGATGGCGGTGCGTGGCTGGCTCCGCTGCAGCCGCAGTGGCGTGCGCGAGATCATGCGTCCAATCCGGCTGCCCCACGGCGCCGGCGCCGAGCTTGGACTCTGCGACGGGCTGCATCACGATGCTCACGAG
>JBAXWE010000039.1:0-10672 GCA_037128565.1 bacterium | reverse complement strand
GCCGCCATCGCGCGGCTGCAGGGCTACTGCCCCGCCGATGCCTTCTTGCTCGGTCGTACTTGGATGAGCAGCAAGGTGCGGGGGAGTGGCGCGCTGGAGCGACTCGCGCGCGTCCCTGTCGAGCGCGAGAGCGCACGCGACGACGAGACCCCACTCGCCGTTGAAGTGGGCCGCGCGTTGGAGTGGATCCGCACGGTGCGCCGCGATGGTGCCGCCTGGGATGCGCTGCCGCGCCCAACACGCCCAGAGCTTTATCCAAACATGAACGCCGATCAGGACCAGCCGTGGAGTGAAGCGAAGCGTAAGATCGCCCGCGAGATCGGCGAGCTCACCTATCTCCCTGGCGTCGGGCCTGACTTACGAGATGCTGCCATCGCTGCCGGCATCAAGCGTCGCGATGAGGCCGGCCTCACCCCCGATCGACTCGGGGTGACGGGTGATGCGCGACCGCGACGCCTCGCCGCCGTGCTCGCAGCGAATGCCGTTCCCGAATCAGCTCCAGCCAACGCGAAGGTACTTCCATCGACGATTGAGTTGCGTGATGATGCGCACTGGCGTACCCCAGCGCGTATCGAGTTTCATGTCGACTTTGAGAACTCGGGAAACCTGAACGATGACTTCACCAAGCTTCCGAGCGTTGGTGGGGCTTCGTGCATCTTCCAGATCGGCTGCCTCGTGTCGATTGATGGACGTGAGCCGAATGCCAACGAGATCGCCGCGGCAGCCAGCGCCGGTGCAAACGTGGGCGAGCGACTCTTCACGCCGCGCACCGAAGATGCCTCGTGGTTCCCCGCGTTTGGGCAGTGGAGCGGCGACCGACTGAACGCGGCGTCGGAGCGCGCAGTGCTCGACGCGTGGGTCGCCTTCATGGGCGCGTGGCGAAGTTCGCTCAACGTGACTTGGGATGCAACCCGGATCGTGCACTGGTCGCCGGCGGAGCGCAACCTACTATTCACCGCCGCCGACTCTGCCGCGACTCGCCACCCGACCTGGTCGCTTCCCAGTGAGATCGGCTGGTTCGACGCCTTCGACGAGCTCGTCTACAAGGTTCCGGTGAGCGTGCGCGGCGCCTACGGCTTCGGCCTGAAGGATATTGCCAAGGCGATGCGTGCCGAGGGGCTCATTGATGTCTCATGGGGTGATGGCCCTGCTGATGGGATGGGCGCGATGGCCGCGGCCTATACCGCCGACGCGCGTGCCGCCGCCGAAGGGAAGCGCCTAGCCGACTACGACTACTTCCGCGCCGGCACCGAGTACAACGCGGCCGACTGCCGCTCGATGTCGTTGGTGCTCGCCTGGCTGCGGGCGAACCGCTAACCGCCTCGTTCTACCAGCCACGAAGCAACGGAGCGCCACCCCTTCCGAGGTGACGCCCCGATGCGCAGCGCTAGAGGATTCAGCTCGCCGCGGGCGGAACGAGGATCTCGTAGACCTCTGAGCTCGTTCCGGCATTGAACTCGTTCCAGATCAGCCATCCGAGGCTCGTCGTGGTTCCACCTACTGATGGATGCCCGAGCGTTGGGAGCGCACCAGTCTCCGTATCACCACTGGCGCCACTCGCGATGCTCAGGTCAGACACAAACTGTCCGCTGGTCGCAACGTCATCGTATGAGACGAAGAGCCACGCACTCCCAGTCGAATCAGAATCCCAACCGCCACCGTTGTAGCTACTGACCTTGAACTTTGCACCGCCAACAGCATCTGTATCCCATAGGTACCCCTGCTTGATGCTGAAATTGACCACCGACGAGATCGGATCGGCATATGCGCTGCAATCGTCACCAGTGAGGTCATAGAGTCCGTCGACGACGCCGTTCCATGCGAGATGGTCGATGAGGAAGCAGCCGAGCGTTCCGTCGGCACTGTCACCGTTTACCAGACCACGATCAGCGAGGGCGATGGTCTGATCGGCAATTCCGTCGCCGTTCGAATCCAACTCAATATCCCATTCGTTAAATGCCACATTCGACATCAGATCCCAGCTGGTGATCACCATGTCGAAGGTCCCGGCACTGTTGTCTGGCCAATCTGCTGGAATATCTGTGGCATTCACGCCGATGTTCTTGATGTCGGCTCCGTTGCCAATGCGCTCTCGGCCATCGCGGGCCAACCAGACGAACGGATAGAGATCGATAGATCGAGTTGTGCCATCAGCCTGATTCGCGTCCTGTGTTCCGGTGGTCAACCCGTACGTGTAGTCATAGAGGCTCGACCCGCCGGCTGCGGTAAAGTTGAACCTCTCCACGTGCTGGAACATTGCAAATACTGGAAGACGAAGTGACGGCCTGCCGCTTGAGGTAGCCGTAACGATTGCGTTGAGCACGCTCGACCCCGAGGTATCGAAGCTCTTCTGCGCTGCGATGGTTGCGGTCAGCTTGACCGTCAGCGTTGCGAACCCCTGTGGAGCAAGAACGATACTTCTAGAGGCATTCAACTCTGTGGATCCGCGGTACACCTTGACCGTAACGCCGCTCGGAATCGTGAATCCAGCGGCGGCGGCAGCCGCGAAGGTGAAACGAGCGGTGCTGGTGCTGTAATTCTTGATCAGGAACGTTTCGCTCTTCAGGAGGGCTGCGGTCGCATCGCCATAGACTATGCCGAAGCTCATCGTCGCGTTAGGCCCAGCATCAATAGTGACCTTGGACTTGACGGCGTCAAGCGCATTGACGCGACCGGCTCCAACGGAGCGGAGCAGGACGTTGCTGCCGACCGACTTCGCGGTGTTGATGAGCGCCGACTTGATTAGCGCAGGGGCCCATTTCGGATTGGCCTGCTTGACGAGCGCCGCCACGCCAGCGACCACCGGGGTGGCCATCGAAGTGCCGCTGAACCATGCGACGCCGTCGCCGCTCCCAGAAGCTGCCGAGACGATGTCGACGCCCGGGGCTGCAATCTCGGGCTTCAGCGCTAGGTCACCCCAGCGCGGTCCACTCGATGAAAAGTCGGCGACGGTGTGATAGCTCGGATTTGCGACGCCAGAAGTTAAGGTCGAGATGCTTGCCGGTGCACCTTCAGTGATCACTGCGCGGAGCGCCGTCTCACCGTCGCCGTTGAGCATCAACACTGGGATTGCTGACGTTGGCGTATCTACCCCTTGGAATGGCGGGTATGAGGTGTTGTCGTCATCGCTATTACCAAGCACGTCATCCGGTCCGTTGAGGACATCAGTTTTTTGCAAGATGATGACAGCCACGGCACCCTTTCCGTAGGCCGAGTCGACCTTCTCCTTGAAGGTGCACGTGCCGCGACGAAGAATGACTATTTTTCCAGTGAAGCTTGTTGAGGTATCCCAGTCAGGCGTGTACGTAGCGCCATCGTCGCCGCTAGCTGGGCATCCGAGTGAATACGCTGTGCCATCCGCGATGGTGAACAGGCTCGAAATTGGGCCGGACACTGGGGTAGCGAGATTAAACACATTAGTGTTGGAGAAGGCGACGGGACTTGCCCCGCCCAGAATCGCGGACGCGAGAGTTAGCTTCGCACCCGGGTACGACGCCCGGTCATCGAGGGCGGCGACCGAGATCGCGCCATCTTCGGTAGAAGGGGAGCCAACCAGGAATGGCTGATTACCCTCGTTTCCTGCGGCGATGACCACGGTCACGCCCGCCTTCTCGGCGGCGTTGATCGCAGCCTGCTCGGCCCCACCTTTGATGCCGTATGGCGATCCAAGGGAGAGGTTGATGACGTTTGCCCCAAGGGCGACCGCCTTCTCAATACCGTCCGCGGCGAGCTCTGTTGCGCCATCGCAACCGAAGACACGCACCGCGATCAGCGAGGCGAGTGGGGCCATCCCTGGTGCCAGGGTGAAGGTCGAGAGATCGGTCGTGCTCTTGTAGTACTCACCGCGAACGGTGCCGTCGCCGTAGGTGTGGCCATCCTTGATGCCGTAACCGGCAATGGTGCCGGCCACGTGGGTGCCGTGGCCACCACCCTGGGCAATGGTGCAGTCCTTCGGATCGCTATCAGGCTGTGGCAGCTCATGGATCCCGCCATCGCCTGGAGCGTAGTCGTCACCGACCAAGTCGTAGCCCGCAACTACTTTTGCCGTTGGGAAGGTGACATCGCCATCGCGAACAAAGTCGTCATGGGTGTAGTCGATGCCCGTGTCAATAACGGCAACCTTGACGCCGGCACCCGTTCCCGAAGTCTTCGTCGTGGACTGCTGATTCCAAACGCTCTTCGCCTGGACCTCAGTGGCGGCTCCTGCGTTTGACGGCGTGACTCCGCTGTGACCGCTGACCGCACCACCAGTAACCGACATGCGCTGATAACGCGTCACAAGTTGGACGTCGGCGACGTTCAGGTTGGCGCGGAGCGCTTCAAGTTGTGTGGCAGGGATGTGTATGCGGAGACCGCTAAAAATGTACCGATACTCGGCGTTCACCGTGCCGCCAAGGGCGGTCACCGCGGCGCGTGCGCCGATCCGCTCACTGATTTGAACACCCTGCATGGCAAACGATGGAGCGATTCCGCCAGCGGAACGGGCAGCACCAAGCCCGGGGCTGCGGAGCGTCACGACGAGGTGGAGGATTCCGTCCTTGTCGGCACCGCGCAGCAGCACCTTGCTCTCCACTGGGTGAAGGCCGGCGAGCGGATTCTTCTTGGGGGTCGATGCTGCCGCACTTGGGGCGAGCAGGGCCGCCGCCAGGAGCGCGATGAGCACGATGCTGCGTCGTGGGGTGCCAGTGGTGGCGCTCTGTGGCTGGTGGGTCATGGCGGTTCCTCCCGTGAGGGGGAGGCGAAACCTCAATCGAGGTATGGGCGGCCCCTTAGCGGCGACGATACCGCCTGGCGACCACCGAATACAACGGGAGCTTCAAAAGTAGACGTGAGATTGGGCGTACCTCACGCCCATTAGCGCCCTCAACGGCGAGGAGGCGATCGGCGGCGTCACCCTCGACGTGGCGCGGGTCGCAGTAGGCCACATCGATCTCGACCTCGCCAGGGATCGGTGCCCCAAGGCGGTCGGCGAGATCGTGCGAGAGCGGCTCCTCGAAATAGTCGGCCCGGAGCTCCTCCTCCATCTGCCAGCGTGGGCTGCGAAAGAGCACAGCGCGCCAGGCATCGGCCACGGCCGGGGTGACGGTGCCGTCCTTCGGTTGTGGGTTCGGTGAGAGGTCTTGCCCGCGCGACCATCGAGCCGCCTGGTGCAGCAGGCTGTACTCATCGAGTTCAAGGTAGGCGGCAAGGTCGTCGGCGGGGGAGGCGTCACCGAAGATCGCACGAATCCCTGGGGCAAAGGCCTCCTTCATGTCGAGGTCGATGCCGCGCACGGTGCGATGCAGGTAGACCTGCTGGTAGAGGAACTGTCGCGCACCGAGGAACGATTCGAGTGCGCCGACCGCCGGCTCATACAGCGTAAGACCGCGTGCGCTGATAAAGCTGTAGTGGCGGAGGCGCTCAACATCTACCGACGCAATCCGCACGCCGGTCATGTAGGCGTCACGCCGCACGTAGTCGAGGTTGTCAACGGTGAAGACACCCGAGAGGAGCGGCTGCAAGATGCGCACCCAGGTGGGAACGGTTGCGTCTTCAAGTGGCGGCTTTGAAATCAGGAAGCTGACCCAGCGCGGATCAATCGACTCGGTCGCGGCGAACGCGTCGCGCGCCACCGCGTCACCTGGCGCACGCCGCAGCTTCCTAATGATCGGCGCGAGCTCGCGCTCAATGATGAGCGCCGAGAGGTCCTCGTGTGCGAGTCGCTTCCCCGTTGGGCGGCGTGGATCCGCTGGAGCAAGGAAGGCTTCGAGAACGGCGTGGTCAAAGAAGTGGGCGAACGGCCCATGGCCGACGTCGTGCAGCAGGCCAGCAACGCGGAGGGTCTCAACGACAAGCCCTTCGCTCGGCGGAGTCTCGCCGCCGCTGGTCAGCCGAGTGGCGAGCGACGGGTAGAGGTGGCGCGCCCAGAGTCCAGCCTCATGCATGACGCCGAGCCCGTGAGCGAAGCGACTGTGCTCGGCCGTAGGGAAGACCCAGCGTGCGCTCTGCAACTGGCTAATACGCCGCAGGCGCTGCAGCCAGGGACTGTCGAGCAGATCCTCCTCGGCGGCCTCTTCCTGTGCATGGCCAGTCGCCACCGCCCCCTCGGCGGTGAGGCGTTTGGTGAGCTCGATATAGCCGTGGATCGGGTCACTGATCAGGTTGACCGCTTTGAAGTGCTCAGCCTCCATGACTACGCCTTGCCGCTGGAGGTTGAGCCGTAGCGGGCCGCCGCGGCGCTGTGCGTGCGCGCCATATCGTCACGCAGCGCATCGGGCCGGAGCACCTCGGCACCGTCACCCCAGGTCAGCACCCACGATCGAATCTCGAGAAGTCCAGAGACACGCGCCCGCCAGATCAGCGAACCGTCGGGCTGCTCTTCAATGGTTTGCGACGGATGCCAACGTGTCTCTTTGGCACGGGCGGCCGACTCTTTGCTGAATCGAATGACAATCTCTTCGAGCGGCTGGTCGGCGACGATATCCCAGGCGCTGGCCAGGGTGCGCTCGAGTTCTACATCTTTCGGCAGCTCAAATGTTGCTGTGGTCACGCGCACGTTGCTGATGCGATCAACGCGGAAGGTGCGGAGCGCCTTGCGCGTCTCATCGTGACCGATCAGGTAGGTGGTATGCGTTGCTGCAGATGGCTCCATCAGGTACGGGTGCACGCGCGCACGACGGCTGCTCCCTGGATTGCTCCAGGCTGGCGCATAGTCAAACTCAACGATGCGACCTGTGACCCAGGCGGTGGTCAAGAGTCGAAGACGATCGCGCGCCTCACTATCGGTGGTGAGTTGGCTAAGTTGTGTGACAGTGCGCTCCACAGCGCTGCGCAGCGGATTCTCCAGCAGGCTTCCGAGCTTCATCAGTGCCGCGCCAAGCTCTGGGTCATAGCCAGTGGAGAACTTTGCAAGGAGTCGCGCGGCGAGAACAACCGAGATCGCTTCGTCTTTACTGAAGCGCAACTCGGGCAGGAGTCCCTCTTGCGATACGCCCCAACGGCCGAGGTTGTTCCAGACCGGCACGCCGACACTGGCTTCAAGTGCCTGCAGGTCGCGGTAGGCGGTTCGACGGCTGACGCCGAGCTTCTTGGCCAGGTCCTCGGGGCGGATCCCGGCCTCGCCGGCGGCCTCTACGTAGCGCAGGGTGCGCACCAGTCGAGCGCTGCGGTCGCTCTTCTGGAAGTCGGCGTCGCTTTCAGGGGGGTGGTTACTCATGGCTCAGATTGTGCCACTCAACCCCCTGTTGGGAGTACCCCTCACGTTTAGCGCCGTCGTGCCGCCTCGACGAATGCGGCCCAGACACGCTCCAGGTCGGCGGGGCTGCTCTCGGTGCGCTCGGGGTGGCACTGCACGCCGAGCACGAATCGCTCACCCGCCTCCTCAAGCCCCTCAACAAGGGTGCCGCGCGGCGAGTCGGTAAAGGCAGAGGCGCGCAGTGTCGGGGCGAGTCGCTCTGGGCTGACCGCCTGATGGTGATAGCTGTTCACTGCAAGTGGTGTCGTTCGATCGCCGAGGATCTGCGCCAGCTTGCTGCCACCCTGCACGTCGAGTGGATGTGAGAGCGCCGGTGTTGCCGGATACGCCGCACCAACCTGCCCCTCAACATGCTGCAGCAGCGAACCGCCGCGGTGCACATTCAAGAACTGCAGGCCACGGCAGATGCCAAACACTGGGATGCCGCGACGATCAGCGGCGTCGAGTGCGGCCCACTCCAGCGCATCGCGCGCCGGCTCAATGCCAATGGCACCATCAACAGGCTCGTTGTATCGCGCGGGATCAATGTCTGCGCCACCAGAGAGGAGCAGGCCATCCATGGTGGCGAAGGCGGTGGCGCGCTGCTCTTCGTTGGCGTTTGCGCTCATTAGAATTGGAATGCCGCCGGCGCGACGCACGCCATCTGCGTAGCGCGCGTTGATCAGGTGGATTGGTGCGACATCGCCCGGCTCATCGTGATCGGCGACGGTGATAAGAATGAGCGGCGCGCTCATCAGCCGATCTGCACTCCCGTTGCCTTTGCGAGCTCTTTGAGTGAGGCGACTAATCGGTCAATCTCTTCCTTGGTGTTGTACGACATGAGCCCAACGCGCAGCAGGCCACCGCGTTCGGTGAGGCCGAGTGCGGCAACGGGATTTACGGCGTAGAAGTCGCCATCCCACACCTGAATGCCGTCGGCGCCGAGATGCGTTGCCGCCTCGGTTGGGGTGGCCCACTCCATCGTGAACGAGACGATCGAGGTGCGGTGATCGAGCTGGTCGCGGTCGGTGATGCCGTAGACCGTGACCCCTGGGATCTCAGCGAGTCGATCAAGTAGATGCACGATCAGTTCACGCTCGTAGAGGGTGATCGCCTGCAGGCCCGCACGAATCTCGGCACGGCGGCCGGTGAGCGTCGTGGGGGCGCCAGTGTGCCCAAACTCGCGGCCGATCCAGGCGATGTGGTCGATTGCGGCGGTGGTGCCGGCCATCCCCTCGAAGCTTGGGGTTCCCGTCTCCCAGAGATCGTGGGCAGGGCGCACCTTATAGCGACCGAAGCGCTCGAGGAGCGGCAGCTTCCCGTAGAGGAGCCCTGCATGCGGGCCGTAGAACTTGTACGGGGAGCAGAGCAGGAAGTCGGTGTCGAGCGCCTGCACATCAATCGGATAGTGCGGCGCCGAGCAGACCGCGTCGAGCACCGTGAGCGCGCCCGCCTCATGGGCCAGGCGAACAATCTCCTTTGATGGGTTGATGGTGCCAACGGCGTTTGACGACATGCCGACGGCAACGATCTTGGTGCGCGGCGAGCGCAGCGCGGCGTACGCCTCAATGTCGAGGGTGGCGTCGCTGGTGCGGATCGGAATCACCTTCAGCGTGAGGCCGAAGTCCTCGGCGAGCCAGAGCCACGGGCTGTAGTTCGCGTCGTGATCAAGTTGCGACACGATCACCTCGTCGCCCGGCTTCAAACTCTTCGCGAGCGATCGCGAGAGTTGGAAGTTGAGCGTCGACATGTTCGCGCCGAACTTTACTGTCTCTTTCGGCGCGTTCAGCAGATCTTCGGCGGCGCGGTGCGCCTCAACTTCAACCTGCTGTTGGCGCTGCGAGGTGATGAAAGCACCACCAGAGTTGGCATTGGCATGCAAGAAGAAGTCGCGATACGCGTCGATGACCGCCTGCGGGACCTGTGTGCCAGCGGGGCCGTCAAGGAAGCTGAGCTGCCGACCATCAGGGAGGGTGTTCGCGAGCGATGGGAATCGTGCGCGAATCGCGTTGACGTCGTATGGCTTGGTGGTCATGGCGCGATCGTACTGGGTTAGCGGCGTTGGCGAGTCGCGAGTCGCGTGACCAGCACGACGACGGCGGCGAAGAGGAGGGGGAGGGCGAACATCACCACCAGGCCGAGCAGTCCGCCGGGGCCAACGCTCACCCCGCCGTTCCGCGCGTCGCCAGACTCTGGTGATGGGGTCGGGGAGGGGCTCGCCGCATCGGCGCCGAGTGCGGGCGAGGCGAGCGTGAGGGCGACCCCCCCGAGGAGCAGCAGGAGGCCGAGTGCCAGAAGGGCGAGCGCCACAGTGCTGCTGGCGAGCCGCCCGCGCCCCTCGCCGCCGAGCAGTCGCAGTGCCTCCGCCCGCTCGAGCGTGGTGACCAGGAGCGGTCGTCCCGCACCGGCGCGCAACTCCCCATCAATGAGTTGCCCCGCCGCGGTGGCACGATCGAGGTTGCTGATCTGTTCCAGGCCGACGCGTGCGCCACGCGTTGGATCGTTCGCTGCAATCGCCGCAACTAGTCCTGCTGTCTCAGGGCTCTGATATTCGCGCCCGGCCGCATGGAGGTCGGCGACGCTCCCCTCCCAGCGTCGCTCAACGACGACGAGCCCTTCGCCAAGATCGCCAGTAGCGATCTTGATTGCGCTGCTCGCGTCGCTGATCACAAACGGGAGGCTGCGCACGGCGTCATCAATCACGCGCCAACCGTGCTCGTCGGCAATGGAGACGCGTTCGCGACGGAAGACGAGCGGACGATGGTGCTCGTCTTCGAAGATCTCTGGCGCGTCGATGCTCCCCTTGATGGCGAGATACGGTGCCGCTTCGCCACGAAGAGCGGCAAGTCGCAGCGCCGCGGTAGGGGAGATCGGCGAGAGGCCGGCGAGGAGTTGCCCCACTCGTGTGCGCGTATCAGTGCGTCGTGAGAGCAGCAGTCCGATCACGACGAGCGCGCCGCCGATCACGGCGACGGGGTTCACGAGCCCTGCTTTCCGGTGTCGGGGTCAATCGCCTGCACGTCACCATTAATGCTGGTGACGATCAGACGACCACCGATCAGTTCGGCGGCACCAACAACATCGCTGTGCGCCAGTCGCCAACGGACCTCGCCGTCGCCGCGAATCGCCCAGGTCTCGACTTCGCTTTGGACGATCACATGCCCAAAGCGCGGCGACGCAATCAGCTCAACAACAGGGGTGCCGGTCTGGTGACTCCAGGCGAGTGCGCCAGTGCGCGCGCCGAAGGCATAGACGGTGAAGCCGTACCCGACCACAAAGAGCTGGGCGTCATCCCAATGGATCGCACGCGGCTCGTCGTAGATGACGGTGGCGAGTCGTACCGCCCAGGCGCCGCCCGGCGTCTCGACGCGCAGCTCCATGCGGCAGAGCCGATCAGGGTCACCCTCGGCGCCGGCGCCGAGTGCACCATGGTCCACGAGAGTGGCGCCGACTTCGGAG
>JBAXWE010000038.1:0-10696 GCA_037128565.1 bacterium | reverse complement strand
CTTCCTGTCCGGCCCGATCGGGGTCGAGGGCGCCGAGCCGGGCGACTTGCTGGTGGTCGACCTGCTGGATATCGGCGCCAAGCCCGAGAGCCAGTGGGGCTTCAACGGCTTCTTCTCCAAGAAGAACGGCGGCGGCTTCCTCGACGAGCACTTCCCCCAGGCCCAGAAGTCGATCTGGGACTTCGAGGGCATGTTCACCAAGTCGCGCCACGTCCCGGGCGTGCGCTTCCCCGGCCTGATCCATCCCGGCCTGATCGGCTGCCTGCCCGATCCGAAGATGCTGGAGACCTGGAACACCCGCGAGAAGGCGCTCTACGACACCGAGATCGCTGGCAACTTGAAGAAGGGTGCACTGCTGCTGTTTGCACACGGCTTCAACATTCATTTCGGTCGCATCAAGCCGGCTGAGGGGACTGACGTTGGCATGATCGCGCCGAAGGGGCCAGGCCACCTCGTGCGCTCCGTCTACGTTTCGGGCGGCGGTGTGCCCGCGCTCTTCGCCGTTGGGCAAGAGGCAACTGGCACTGCACGTGCCCGCGTCATGGCGTACGCCAATGGACTCGGTTGCACACGCGCCGGAATCATGGAGACGACCTTCAAGGATGAGACGGAGAGCGATCTCTTCGGCGAACAGGCCGTGCTCTGCGGCGGCACCGCACAGCTCGTGAAGAGTGCGTGGGAGACGCTGGTCGAGGCTGGCTACGACCCAGAGCTCGCCTACTTCGAGACGATGCATGAGTTGAAGCTCATCGTCGACCTGATGTATCGCGGCGGACTCGACTTCATGCGCTTCTCTGTCTCTGATACCGCCGAGTGGGGCGACTACACGTCGGGCCCGCGCATCATCGATGCCTCGGTGAAGGCGCGCATGAAGGAGGTGCTCACCGAGATTCAGGACGGCACCTTCGCCAAGCGTTGGATTGCCGAAGATGAGGCGGGTCGCCCAGAGTACAAGCGCTTGCGCGCCGCAAACTCGGGTCACCCGATTGAGAAGGTCGGCAAGGCGCTGCGCCATCAGATGACCTTCTTGAATCCGGTCGAGGTCGACATGGACGGCGCACAGGGTGCC
This sequence comes from bacterium, assembly GCA_037128565.1. Lineage (GTDB taxonomy): Bacteria > Chloroflexota > Limnocylindria > Limnocylindrales > Limnocylindraceae > Limnocylindrus. The sequence goes on along the minus strand of JBAXWE010000038.1, from coordinate 9,627 downwards.
GCGGAGAAGGGCGCCGCCAAGTGAACGGCGCTCCTGGCCCAGGCGTCGCCACCGGCGCCGTTCGCATCTTCGACACAACCCTCCGTGATGGTGAGCAGGCGCCAGGCGCCGGCCTCACCGTTGCGGAGAAGTTGGAGGTTGCGCGGCAGCTCGCCAAGCTGAAGGTCGACGTGATCGAGGCGGGATTCCCCGCCGCATCCGAAGGTGACTTTGAGGCGGTGCGACAGATCGCCCTCGCCACGAAGGGGATCGGCATTGCGGCACTGGCCCGCTGCAAGGATGGCGACCCACAGCGTGCCATCGACGCGATCAAGGTGTCGGATCGACCACACTTGCACTTGTTCATTGCAACCTCTGACATTCACCTCACGCACAAGCTGCGCACCACGCGCGAGGCGGCCCTCGCCGAGGCGGTGAAGTGGGTGAAGTACGCCCGTGAAAAGTTGGGTCGCGATGCTGAGGTGGAGTTCTCCGCCGAGGATGCGAGCCGCACCGATCACGACTACCTGTTGCAGGTCTACGAGGCGGTCGTTGAGGCTGGTGCCTCGACCGTGAACATCCCCGACACCGTTGGCTACGCGATTCCGTCGGAGTACGCTTCGCTGACGAAGCTCGTCGTGGATCGCGTTGGACGCGATGCGACGATCAGCGTCCACTGTCACAACGATCTTGGCCTCGCGACCGCCAACACGTTGGCGGCGGTGCAGGCAGGCGCCCGACAGGTTGAGGTGACCATCAACGGACTCGGCGAGCGCGCCGGCAACGCCTCACTCGAAGAGGTGGTGATGGCGCTGCGCACGCGACCGGGTCAGTTTGAGTCGCACGACATTCATGTGCAGACAGAGCAGCTCACCTCGGCGAGCCGACTTGTTTCGTATCTGACCGGATTCGCCGTGCAGCCGAACAAGGCGATCGTTGGGGCGAACGCGTTTGCGCATGAGTCGGGGATCCACCAGGACGGAGTCCTGAAGAATCCGCTCACCTACGAAATCATGACGCCGCAGTCGGTTGGCCTCGTTGGTTCGAGCCTGACGATCGGCAAGCTTTCGGGTCGTCGTGGCCTGCAGGCGAAGTTCGCCGAACTCGGTCACGACCTCAGTGGGGAGGCGCTCGACGCCCTCTACCGCGAGGCGATCGCCCTGGCTGACGTGAAGAAGGAGCTGACCGACGCCGACCTATTGGCGCTTGTCGACAAGCGCGCCGCTACTGGTAGCGCTGCAACCATTGAACTACTCGACTGGAGCGTCGCCAGCTCACGCGGCGGCGGCTCATCTGGCCGGGTTGAGGTGCGTGTGAACGGTGTGGAGGCCACGGCGGAATCCACGGGGAACGGCCCAGTCGACGCCCTCTATGAGGCCATCGACAAGGCGGTCGCCCCAACCCTCGGCTGGAGCCCGATCCTCGCGGAGTACGAGATTCGTGCCGTGAGCGAGGGCGAAGATGCCCAGGGACAGGTCACGACGAAGTGCCGTCGCTCCAACGACCTTGACGCCGAGGGGAAGCCGCTCCCGAACGCACCGATGGTCACGGGGCAAGGCCTCTCCACGAACATCATCGACGCGTCGCTCGTCGCCTATGTCTCCGCTGCGAACAAGCTCGCCGCGTTGGAATCTGGGGCAGAGAGTGCGCCAACGAAGGGATCGCGCGAGGCGATGCAGTGAGCGAGACCCTCGTCGCGCCACTGGCCTCGGAATTGCGTGACGGTGCTGCCGATCATCTGATCGTCACCATCCCTGGTGACGGGGTTGGCCCTGATGTTGTGGCGGCGGCGCGCCGCGTGCTTGACGCTGCGGGTGCAAAGTTTGGCTTCAAGCTCGCCTGGCGCGAGATCTTGGCTGGTGGCTGCGCCATCGACGCGTACGGCGTTGCCGTTCGCGAAGAGGATCTGCAGATCGCCGACACAGCCGACGCGCTGCTCCTTGGCGCGGTTGGCGGACCGAAGTGGGATAACCCCAACGGCACCGTCCGACCAGAACAGGCACTCTTCGCGTTTCGCACCCGCTACGAACTCTTCGCCAATCTGCGCCCCGTCACGATCTACCCAGAGCTCGCCGACGCTTCACCGCTAAAGGCCGAGCGCCTCAAGGGCGTTGACATGCTGATGGTGCGCGAACTGACCGGTGGTCTCTACTTCGGCAAGCCGTCGGGCGAAGAGGTGACGCCAACGGGTCGCCGTGCCGTTGACACGCTGCCGTATCACGAGGATGAGATCCACCGCATTGCTGTGATCGCGTTTGAGTTGGCGCGCACGCGACGAAAATCGGTGACTTCAGTGGACAAGGCGAACGTCCTCTCCACGAGCCGTCTTTGGCGCAAGGTCGTGACCGAGGTCGGCGCGGACTACCCCGACGTGAAATTAGAGCATCGCCTCGTCGACTCCACTGCGATGCTGCTCGCCACCTGGCCAGCCACCTTCGATGTGGTCGTCACCGAGAACCTCTTCGGCGACATCCTCTCGGACGAGGCGGCCGTGCTGGCCGGCTCACTCGGCATGCTCCCCTCCGCCTCACTCGGTGCGCGACGCACGGCGCACGGCACCTTCGGCCTGTATGAGCCGATCCACGGATCCGCCCCCGACATTGCGGGGAAGAATCTGGCGAATCCAATCGGCACCATCCTCTCGGGGGCGATGCTGCTGCGCGAGTCGCTCGGCCGCGCCGATGCCGCGGCCGCCGTTGAGCAGGCGGTTGCCAACACGATTCGAATGGGCGTGCGCACCGCCGACCTTGCACCAGGGCTCGATGCCGCCGGTGCTCGTGCCGCTGGCTTCACCCTTGCAGGCACCCGCGAGGCGACCGACGCCATCGTGGAGCAGCTCCTGAGCCTCAAGTGACCACCAGCACCAGCGCCTCCGATCGTGAGCCGGTCCTTCTCTACGACACGACCCTTCGTGACGGGGCACAGAGCGAGGGGCTGATCCTCTCGCTGCAAGACAAGCTGCGCATCGCTCGCGCGCTCGACGAGTTCGGCATGTTGGCGATCGAAGGTGGGTGGCCAGGCTCCAATCCGAAGGACATTGAGTTCTTCGCGGCGGCGAAGAAGATTCGCTGGGAGCGCGCACGACTTGCTGCATTTGGCAGCACACGCCATAAGTCGAATAAGCCTGGAGATGATGCAAACCTAAATGCCCTTCTCGACGCAGAGACGCCAATCGTTACCATCTTCGGCAAGAGCTGGACCCTGCATGTCGAGGCGGTCCTCGAGGCGTCACGCGCCGAGAACCTCGCCATGATCTCGGAGAGCGTTGCCTACATCGCAGATCGCGGTCGCGAGATGGTCTACGACGCCGAACACTTCTTCGACGGTTTTGAGGCGGATCGCAACTACGCGCTCGATACCTTGCGCGCCGCACGCGATGCTGGCGCCTCCACCCTTGTTCTCTGCGACACCAATGGCGGCACCCTTACCGGCCGCATGGTCGAGATTGTGAAAGATGCACGTGCGACACTCGCCGCCGACGCGGCAGCGAAAGAGATCATCTGGGGGATCCATACGCATAACGACGCCGAGCTCGCGGTGGCGAATGCCCTCGCGGCGGTTGATGCGGGCGTGCGTCACGTGCAGGCGACGATCAACGGGTATGGCGAGCGTGCGGGAAATGCGAACATGGTTTCACTGCTCGCGAACCTTGCCCTAAAGACGCAGCACCGCGTCGCGGGCGCCGAGCGCCTTGCCGACCTCTCACGTCTCTCCCACGAGGTCGCCGAGATTGCCAATCTCGCCCCCGACGACCATCAGCCGTATGTTGGTCGCTCGGCATTTGCCCATAAGGGCGGCGTGCACGGAGCTGCGCAGATGAAGACCCCGCGGGCCTATCAGCACATTGATCCAGCGCTCGTCGGCAACCGCGGGCGCCTCGTCGTCTCCGAGTTGGGCGGCAAGGCGAACACGGGAAGCAGGGCCGCCGAGCTCGGCGTGGAGCTTGCGAACTCGGGGCTCGATCCCAAGACACTTTCAACGCTCGTCAAGGAGATGGAGGCGGCTGGCGCAAGCTACGAGGGGGCCGAGGCTTCGTTCCAACTGCTCGTGGAGCGCCATCGCTCAACCTACGTCGCCCCATTCACCATCGTCGATTTCACCGTGATCGTGGAGCAGCGCGAAGGTGCGCCTGGTCGTGCCGAGGCCACGGTGCGCGTTGAGGTTGCCGGGGAGCGCCTCCACACCGCCGCCGACGGCAACGGCCCGGTGAACGCGCTCGACCGCGCGCTGCGCAAGGCGCTTGGCGCCTTCTATCCGCAACTCGACTCTGTGCATCTTGTTGACTACAAGGTGCGCATTCTCGACGGCTCGTCAGCGACGGGCGCCAAGACGCGCGTCGTCATCGACTCTGTCGCTGATGGCGAGACCTGGTCGACGATGGGCGTCGGCGAGAACATCATCTCGGCGTCAGCTGCCGCACTCGCCGACTCACTGGAGTACGCGCTACGTCTGCAGGGTGGCGGGGTCACGCGTCGTTCAGAGCGCGACACTTCGGGCGGCCGTTCGGCATGAGCGAGGCGATCGCCTACGCCGGCGAACCTGGCGCGTTCGCCGAAGACGCACTCCTCTCCTACTTCGGTGCAGCGGCAGAATCAGTGAGCGTTGCATCGTTTGGTGATGTGCGCGTAGCGGTGCTCGATGGGCGAGCGACCTACGGCGTTTTGCCGATCGAGAACCTGATCAACGGCACCGTGCGCGAAACCCTTGATCTTCTACGCGACGGCGCACTAGAGATTGTCGGCGAAGTGGTGGTGCCCGTCACGCTCGTACTCGCCGCCCTGCCCGGTGTGACGCTCGATCAGGTGGAGCGCGTCTACAGTCACGCGCAGGCGCTTGCACAGGCCGAGGAGTATTTGCGCGGTCGACCGTGGGCACTCCTCACGACCTACAACACCGCAGGGGCTGGAGCGATGATTCGTGAACGCGGCGAGCGCGATGCCGCCGCTGTTCTTTCGCCACGCGCCGCCGCGATCCACGGCCTCACACCACTGACCGGTCCAATCGAAGGGGTACAGGGGAATCGCACGCGCTTCTGGATCTTGCAGCGCGCGGGTGGGCCCGCACGACACGCTGGCGTGAGCCCAGCGCGCACCACGCTCCTGGTTGGCCTGCGCAACGAGCCGGGCACCCTCCTTGCCGCGCTTTCGGTGATTGCCAAGGCGGGCGTCAATATCAGCAAGCTTGAGTCACGGCCAAATCGCGTGGGAGAGTGGGAGTACATCTTCTGGCTCGACCTGGACGGTGCGGCCGACGCACCCGAGATTATCGGCGTGATGGCGGGGCTCGCCGATGTGACGCTGGAGCGACGGATCCTCGGCAGTTACCCACGAGGCGAGGCGCTCTAATCACGTCGCGGCGCACGCCGCTAGACTCGCCACATATGGAGCCACAGAAGATCCTCGTCGCAGGTGCATGGGAGAGCTCGCCGAACCTCGTCGAGATTCGGTCGCCTTTTGACGGTCATCTCGTTGGCACCACCTACCTCGCAACCCCAGAGCAGGTCGAACGCGCCGCCGCTGGGAGCGTCACCGGCTTTGCCGCGATGCGCAAACTTGGCGCATGGGAGCGTGGCGCGATCTTGCGCACCACCGCAGCAACGATCACCGAGCGACGTGAGGAGCTGGCGGCACTCCTCTCCGCCGAGGCGGGGAAGCCGATCCGCGATGCACGCGCAGAGATTGATCGCGGTGCGCTGACCTTCCGGCTCGCCGCCGAAGAGGCGGAGCGGATGATTGGCGAAACAATCCCGCTTGACCTAGCACCTGCAAGCAAGGGCCGCCTCGGCATCACGCAGCGGTTCCCTGTTGGCCCGGTCCTTGGAATCAGCCCATTCAACTTCCCGCTGAACCTTGCCGCCCATAAGGTGGCGCCCGCCATTGCCGTTGGCTGCAGCCTGGTGCTGAAGCCGCCGAGCGCCGATCCGTTGATCATGCTGAAGGTCGCCGAGATCCTCGTGGATGCTGGTCTACCGGCTGGCGGGCTGAGCGTCATCCCAACTTCGCGCCCCGATGCAGATCGCCTCATCGAAGACGAGCGCTTCAAGGTGCTCTCGTTCACAGGTTCGCCCACTGTCGGTTGGTCGCTGAAGGGGCGTGCTGGAAAGAAGCGCGTCATCTTGGAACTGGGTGGTAACGCAGCCTGCATCGTTGATGCCACCGCAGATCTTCCGTGGGCGGTGAAGCGCTCGCTCGTCGGCTCCTTCGCCTACGCCGGCCAGGTCTGCATCAGCGTGCAGCGCATCTTTGTCCACGAGTCGGTCGCTGATGCCTTTGAGCAGCAGTTCGCCGCTGGGGCCGCAAAGCTCGTGCTCGGCGACCCAGCGAACGAGACGACCGACCTTGGTCCGCTCATTGATGATGGTGCCGCGGCACGCACCGCGGAGTGGGTGAGCGAGGCGGTCACCGCTGGCGCGAAGGTGATTGCCGGCGGCACCGCTGCGGATCCCAAGACACCACGACTCTTCGCCCCAACGATCTTGGCGAACGTGCCGCGCGATGCGCGCATCTGCAGCGAGGAGGCCTTCGCCCCCGTGGTGATCATTGAGCGATTTAGCGACTTCTCCACAGCGATTGTCGCCGTGAATGAGAGCCGCTTCGGCCTGCAGTGCGGACTCTTCTCCAACGATCTGGCACATGTGCGTGCCGCATTCGATGGGCTCGAGGTGGGTGGCGTCATCGTGAACGATGTGCCGACCTACCGCATCGACAACATGCCGTATGGCGGCGTGAAGGATTCTGGACTCGGCCGCGAAGGTGTGCGCTGGACCATGGATGAGATGACGGAGATCAAGCTGCTCGTTCTCGCTGACCCGCAGTAGCGGAGCTAGTCGCCGAGTTCATCGCCCCCTGGGGTAGAGATTCGGGCGAGCGCCTCGCGGACTGCCCGCCGAGCGCGCTTGGCGCGCCGCTTCACCCGATCAATCTCGTGATCTGCAAGACGGATTAAATCGCTGTGCTCCCCCTCAACGAGAATCTCGTGGTCCCGCAGGCTCTCAATGGGCGCCTGAACTTCGGGCGCCGACGTTGGCGCCGGGGGTGGGGTTGCTGCGCGGCGCTCTGGGCGAAGCGGGGCAGCGGCTCGGCCGAGGAGTGCGGCAATCGCTCGCACCGCCTCGGGCGGCGCAGGCGTCTCTGTCGTCAGGAGTCGCGGATCAGCGGTCGACTCCTCAGATGTGGGCTTGCGTTCGGTCACGCGCTTCCTCCCCGTCGCACTTGTGCCAGTTGGCTTCTCTATTCTCGCTGAAAGCGCTTCTCTGGGGGTGCCGCCGCTCGTGAGGTCGGCCAGCGCGGCGACCGGATCGTGCAGCAACTCGCCCTTCGCCTGTGCTGTGAGATCTGCCCAGGGCTCACTCGGCGTTGAGTGGTGCTGTGCAACTCCCCAAAAGACGATTCGACCGTAGGCAGGGAGCCGCACCGTTAGTCCGTTGCGCATCAGTGACGTGGTGCTCACCAGGAGACTGCGATTGGTGATCGCATCACGGAGTTCAACGACATCACCAGCGCTCGCCGTAACACCAAGCCGATCGGCAACCGTGCTCGAAGGGAGCGGGTTCGCCGATGCTCCAGCAAGAGAGCTCGATGGAGCGACGGCTGGCGAGGCGTGCTGGATGGTGATCGCTGCCGCCGTATCGCTGTTGAGAGCAAGCACCAGCGTTCGCGCACCCCGCGCTGCGTTGCTGAAGACGTAGGTGCTTTCGCGCGCGGCCTTGCTGCCGCTCTGTGCATCAAACCAGCGGAAGTCGGCGACGCTCGCAAAGAGATGCCGCGCCCGAAGGAGTGGGGCGATCTCACGGTCGTACCGTTCGACATGGCCGATGTTGGATGGGTCACTAGTGCGCGGCGCGCGGTACTCCATGCCGTAGCGCTCACGCTGCCCCTCCCACTGCCCATGACCGAGCATCGGGACACCGGGGAGCGTCGCCGACAGCGTTGCTGCCAAGATGGCGCGGTCGCCAATGCCGAACCCCACGGCCGCCGGCTCCTCGTCGGGGGTGGTGAGGAAGTTCACGTAGCGGCGCAGTAACTCAGGGTCATAGGCGGTGGTGTCGCGCAGGATTGTGCGGTACTCGCTGTTTTTCCCGTCACGCAGCATTGTCATAAACGCCGAGTTGTACACGCGATGCATGCCGAGACCACGCACGAAGTAGCCCTCAAGGAGCCAGAAGGCCTCGGCGAGGAGCATCGTGCCAGGGAGTTCTTGCTCAACACGATCCACCACCTCGCGCCAGAACTCGCGTGGCAGCCGCTTCGCAAACTCGCGGTCGGTCAGGGAAAATTCGCTGCGCGATGGGATCGCGGCCTCGGTGCCGCGCGCCGGATACCAGAGGCGTCGAATATGTTGCGCCGCAAGGGTCATCGCCGCATCGAAGCGGATGACGTCGGAACGGCGAGCCACCGAGAGGATCTCTTGAATGACCGCTTCACGTGCCTCCGGCTTGAGGTAGTCGATCTGAGCCGTGTCTTTCCATGGCATATTCGTACCGTCGTTGCCGTGATAGATGTACCGCAGCGAATCTTCGGCGCGTCGCTCAAAAGCGACAGCGGCATCATCACCGCGTTCGTAGCCATCTTCTATGCGGATGGAGATGCCCGGTTCTCCTGAGAGGTTCTCGCCGCTGTAGCGATAATTCTTGAACGGCGGGTGCGCAGAGGAGAGGAGGAGCTCCGGTCGTTCGTTGACCCAACGCCCATCGATAGCGACATGGTTCGGCACCATGTCGGTCACGATGCGAATGCCAACGGCGCCGGCCCTGGTACGAAGCATTGCGAGTGCAGCATCGCCGCCCAACTCTTCATCAACGACATATTCGGCAACGGCGTAAGCGGACCCCGCCGCTTCAAGATCCCCAGCACTGACCTTCATCAATCGGGAGGCGGGACTGCGACGCCAGACGCCAATGGGCCAGAGGGCGCTGACGCCGCGCTGCGCAAGAAGTTGCAACTCCTCATCGGGGATCTCGTCGAGGCGGTGGATTGGCGCGCCGTAGCGCTGGGAGAGTTGCGCGAGCCAGACGAGGAGGTGTTTGGCCTGGATGACGACCTCGCCCATCCACGGGGCATCGCTCCCGAAGCGCGGCGGCTCAGGGGCACCGAGCGCCGGCTCCTCCCCGCGAATCATCGCAACGCCTCAGATCTGTGACTGGTCATCCGTGGAGGATAAGGGTGCGGGGTGGGTGATAGGCTGCAACGATGCCTGTTGAAACCGTTGCGCGCTCCCTCTCGTTCATTAATTGGGTGGTGGTGAGCAGCCTGGCGGTCGGCAGTCTGGCAGCGATCCTGCTGCTGACTCACCGCTCGGAGTCCACGCGAGGCTACCGTGGCTTCACCGTCTTCGCCGCCGGGGGCTGGGCCTTCCTCGCCTGGCTGGCCGACGGGGCACTTCCGATCCCCTCCGCTGATGCGCCAATTCACGCCGCCAGCCCCGAGATCGATGCGCTGCGCCGACTCCTGCTGGTCTTGGTCGCCTGCCTTGCAACACTGTGGACGCTGCGCATCGCCCGCGGGAGCGACGGCCGCCGCGTCGGCCTGGTCACCGTTATCACTGCGATTGCGGCGCTCCTCGTTGCCGCAGTCGGCTGGGCGCCAACACCGCTCGTTGCGGCGGCACTCGCCCTGCAGCTCTTGATTCTTTCCGCCGTGACCGGTGGTG
>JBAXWE010000037.1:0-10727 GCA_037128565.1 bacterium | reverse complement strand
CGACTTCGAGATCACCCTGGAGCTCGGCGATGGTATCGGCGACAACTCCGCGACCTGGACATTCGGTGAGGTCCTGAGCGTTACACCTCCAACTCTCGCCGGTTATGAGTTTGCTGGCTGGTATACGGATGCCGTCGGCGGCTCTCTGGTCACCGATACAACGGTAAACACTGTCGTGGGCGATCGCACCCTCTACGCCCGCTGGACTCTTCTACCAAGCTGACCTACCGCAGCCGAGAGCGGTGAAGGCGGCACTGGTCGCCAGATCGCCAGTGTTTAGCAGACTCTCGCGGGTGCCCGCTACGCGTGTATCCTGCGTGCATGCCATCAGCACCGCTCGGATTCGCCACTCGCCATCCGCGGCTTGGCGCCGCGCTTGGCGCAATAGCGATCTCACAATCCTCAACGCTGGCGAAGCTCTCGGGCGGCTCCCCTGCTGTCGTCACCCTCTTTCGCGGGGCAATATCGCTCCCGTTCCTCTGGTTCATTGCACGCCGAGAGGGACACACAGCCGCACGCCGTGATCGACTGATCGCCGTTGGTGCGGGTGCCCTCTTCGCCCTTGACCTGCAGTGCTTCCATGTTTCTATTCCACTGCTCGGCGTGGGGTTGGCGACGGTGGTGCCAAACGCACAGGTCTTCATCGTGGGCATTTATGCGGCGCTGACGGGGGAGCGCACCCCAAGGCGCGCCATTGCGGCGATCCCATTCGCCTTCCTCGGGCTCGCGCTCCTGGCCCGTGTCGTCGACCCGTTCGCGGGGGCGCTCAACGTGTCAGCGGGCAGTGATCCCGCCCTGGGGGTCCTCTGGGGGCTCGGTGCGGCGAGCTTCTACGGCCTCTACCTGGTGATCACCCGTCGAATCTCTTCGGGCTCCAGCGCCGTGGGGCCGTTCGGCATGCTGCGTGATGCGGCGATCGGCACGATCGCGGTGTCAGGCCTCATCGCCCTCGCGGGTGGAACGCTCCTCCCGCCCGATCTCTGGCCAGGGGTCGGCTACCTAGTGCTGCTTGCCCTGATGTCGCAGGTGCTCGGCTACCCGCTGATCAATGCCTCGATTCCGCACCTGCCGAGCGTCGTGGGCTCGGTGCTCCTCTTTGTGCAGCCACTCATGACCGTGGTTGCGGGGGCGCTGATCTTCGGCGAGATCCCAGCGCCGGGGCAGCTCCTTGGGGCGCTGATCCTCTTTACGGGGGTGTTGGTCGCCGCGCGCCGCTAGGCGGGGTTGCGCAGCGTCAAGAGTCGCGCCGGATTCTCTACCGTGATGGTTTTGATCGTTGCCGCATTGGCACCCGCCGCTTGCAGGCGCGGCAGGAAGCTTTTCTGTAGATAGGTGTAGCCGTTGCCACCGTACGAGGTGAGCTGGGAGTCGTGGCAGACATCTTGGCTCAGCAGGATCTGCTTCTCGAATCCTTCGTTCAACAGGGTGGTGATTAGCTCGACGACCTTTGGCTCACCCGCGCGCTCGAGCGGGGTAAAGCTCATCCCCAAGAAGTCGGCCTCCACATGTGCGCCGCGGCGCACGATCTCGCGCCAATGCTTCAATTGCGGATGGGAGTCGCAGTGACCGATGACGATGCGCGCCGGGTCGAGCCCTTCGTCTTCAAGGATCGATAGTTGTGCGAGGCCAACATCGCTCTGCACCGCATGGGTGGTGACCGACGCGCCAGTGCGCAGGGCGGCACGGGCGGCGGCACGGAAGACGCGCTCCTCTTGCGCCGTGACCCACGGCTTGTCGGTGCCGATCTCACCGACGATTCCTGGACGCACTGGGCCGTCAACAAACTCCTGCACGATCTCGTCGGCGAGGTCGTCGATAGGGCGGCGATCGATGCGTGCCTCGGCGGGGTAGTAGGCCTGGCGGTACCAGCCGGCGCCAGCAACGATGTGCAGCCCCGTCGCCTGAGAGAGGCGAGCCAGTCGCGCTAGGTCGCGGCCAATCCCAATCGGCGTCACATCTACTAGGGTGCCGCCGCCGAGTTCCTCAAAGGCGGCGAGCTCCTTATTAATACGGGGTTCGTCGCCGATCAGCTCCCAGTAGTCCCAGCGGTTCTCGATCCACCAGAGGCTGCACTTGGTGTGCTCGTGGGGGAGGGTAAAGCCGAGGTCGCCTGGCGCGACGGCGCCGAGGACGGTTTGCACCTGACCGGGGGTGGCACGGCTGCTCATACGGGCATCCTACGGCCTCGGCGACCCACGCAACCTACTGGCAGCACGCTTGCGAGCGTGAGATCATCGCCCTCAAGGCGCCGAGGTGGCCCGCTGGGCCTGCCCCGCCGGAATATGTGAGGTAGTGACGAGATGAAGATCAAGTCGACACTCCTGGCGCTCCTTACGGGCGCCGCCCTCGTGGCCGGAGCCTGCAGTGGCTCAACCGCGAGCCCAAGCCCAAGCGCCGCAGCGGGCACCGTCTGCGAGAAGGCAATCGCTGCTGGCGAGCCAGCCACGAGCCTCCTCGGGTCAATCTGCACGGCGAAGGTCATCAAGATTGCGACCGACCCCGCATATCCACCGTACTCCTCGCTGGACGCCTCCGGTGAGTACGTCGGATTCGACTCCGATACCGCTCGCGAAGTCGCGAAGCGCCTCGGCGTCACCATTGAGTGGGTCACTCCTGACTGGTCCGCAATCACCGCAGGCAGCTGGGCCGGCCGATGGGACCTCTCAATCGGTTCAATGACCCAGACCGCAGAGCGCGCAGCCGTCGTGGATTTTGTTGATCCATATTTCTACGAAGCCGGCTACGTCATTGTGCCAACTGATTCAGCAGCCGCATCGCTTGCCGATCTCGCTGGCAAGATTGGTTGCGCCGGTGAATCCACGACCCACTCGCAGTGGATCGAAGGGAATCTCACCACCAACTCGTTCATGGACGTCTACAACGCTCCGCCAACCGGCGCCGTGTTGAAGACCTACAAGACGGACCACATGTGCATTGAGGCCTACCTTGCCGGTCGCACGACCGACTGGGACTTCATGGCGCAGAGCAAAGAGTTCCTTACCGCAGCAGTTGCCGAGTCGGCCGGGAAGCTGAAGTTCCTGAACGACACCGCAAACTTCTCGAGCAAGGTTTCGTTCGCGTTGGATAAGAGCGGCAAGCCAGATGCAACGCTGCTTGCAGAGCTCAACACCATCGTGAAGGGGATGCATGACGATGGGACGCTTACGGCGTTCTCCCTTAAGAACCTCGACGGCGTCGACAAGTCGAAGCCGTAACGTGAACGTTCTCGGTATCTGAACGCGGATACCGCTCGGAGGGGGCGTGGTTGCCACGCCCCCTCCGAGGTAACTTGTTGAAATTCAAACTACTGGGGGGAGGGATCGAGTGAGCGACGAACAGCGCCTCGCTACGGCTGTCGCCGATGCCCAAGCCAGTCGCGCAAAGGCATGGAGCCGCCGATTCCGCCTCACCTGGGGTGCCGTCGTCGCCCTCCTGCTGATCTTCATTGTGACTTCGCTCAATGTCGAGATCGGCTTTATGACCAGCGCCACCCCATTTATCTTGGGCGGCATCGGGCTGACGATTCTCGTCTCAGCCGCCTCCATCACGCTCGCCACCCTTCTCGCCACGATTGGCGCCCTTGGCCGCCTCTCCGGCAACGCCGTGATCAACGGGATCGCCTCGTTCTACGTGAGCTTCTTCCGTGGCACCCCCCTCATCTTGCAGCTGCTCTTCTGGTACCTCGCACTACCGCAGGTGGGGATCGTGCTCGACCCGATCCTGTGCGCAATCGTGGCGCTCGGCATGAATTACGGCGCTTACATGACCGAGATCTTCCGTGCTGGCGTACAGGCCGTGCCACTCGGTCAGCACGAGGCCGCCGCAGCCCTGGGTATGTCGAGTCGCACCGCCTTCTTGCGCATCATCGCCCCGCAGGCGTTCCGCATTATCGTGCCGGCGATCGGCAATGACTTCGTCGCCATGCTCAAGGACTCGGCGCTTGCGTCAACAGTGTCGTTGCATGAGATCCTGTGGCGGGCGCAGAACATTGGTGCGCAAAAGTTCAAGACCCTGCAAACGTTCATGATTGCGGCCATGGTGTATTGGGTGCTAACGATCGTCTTTACCGCCCTACAAAATCGTATTGAGGGTCGCCTCTCGGCTGGCGATCGGAACAAGACGGTGCGAGGATGAGCGACATGAAGAGCCTCTCAAATACGCCACAAACGCACCCAATTCATCCTGCGGAAAAGCCAGGAATCCTGGTCAAGCCTGGCGCCGAGCCGGTGCTCAAGGCGACGAACATCACCAAGTGGTTCGGCGAGAACCACGTGCTGCGTGGCGCCTCGATCACCGTCTGGCCAGGCGAAACCGTCTGCATCTTGGGGCGTTCAGGCTCCGGCAAGAGCACCTTCCTGCGCAGCTTGAACTTCCTTGAGGATCCAACCGATGGCACCGTGGAGATTGATGGGGTGATCGTTGGGGCTGACCCGTTCCATAAGGAGGGTGGGGAACGCCAGGATCGCATCCGTGAGGTGCGCATGCGTGCGGGCATGGTCTTCCAGGAGTTCAACCTCTTCCCACACCTGAGCGTGATTGAGAATTGCATCGAAGCGCCAGTGCATGTGAAGAAGATGGAGCGCAAAGAGGCAGAGGCGATCGCCGAGAAGTATCTCGCCAAGGTTGGGCTGCTGGAGAAGCGTGATGAGTATCCGTCGAGACTCTCAGGCGGACAGCGTCAGCGCGTGGCGATTGCGCGCGCTCTGACCATGCAGCCAAAGGTGCTGCTCTTCGATGAGCCAACGTCGGCGCTCGACCCAACGCTCGTTGGCGAGGTGCTCAAGGTCATGGCCGACTTGGCACACGAGGGGCGCACCATGATCGTGGTCACCCACGAGATGGACTTTGCCCATGAGGCCGCAGACCGCGTCTACTACATGGATCAGGGCGAGTTCGCCGAGGTTGGGCCACCAGAGCAGGTGATCGACGCGCCGAAGGACCCGCGCACCAAGGAGTTCCTCTCGCGCTTCCGCACCCTCGGCTCCAAGAAGTAGCCATGGCGGGCGGCGCACCCGACCTGCTGGTGGTGGGCGGCGGTGTCTGGGGAACCTGGACGGCGTTACAGGCGCGCCGACTCGGCGCCACCGTTCAGCTGATTGAAGAGCGCGAGCCTGGCGACGCCAAGACCACCTCCGGTGACTACAGCCGCATCATTCGACACTCCCATGGAGAAGATGCGCTGCTCATGGGCTGGACCCAGCGCGCACTGGTTGCCTGGAAAGAGCTTGGCGAGGCTGCTGGCGAGCAGATCTTTGTCGAGAGCGGTGTTGCCTGGTTTGTTTCAGGTGACGGCATCTGGGAGGCGCATTCAGAACAGCGCATGCGCGAGGCGGGTGTGCCGTGCGAGCGCATCACCCCGCAAGAGGCGCTACATCGTTGGCCATCGCTCGGCATTGATGGTTTGAGCTCCGTTCTCTATGAGCCGACCGCGGGGCTCTTGCGCGCGGGGAACGGCGTTCGCGCAGCGGCGCGCATGTTTGAACGCGAGGGTGGCGTGATCGTGCGCGGTCACGCGATACCTGCGGCAGACGGAAGCGCGCTCGATACCACCGGCACACCGATCGTCGCTGGCGCAACGGTGTGGGCGGCGGGGCCGTGGCTCCCTGAACTCTTTCCGCAGCTGGTGGGCGCCGATGCCGAGGCCTCAATCATTCCGGTGCGCCGCGATGCGATCTACTTCGATGCGCCGAACATGGGCGTTGGTGAGATGCCGACCTGGATCGACGAAGGGCTCGCCGTGTGGGGGATTCCGAACGACCAGGGGCATGGTGTGAAGGTTGGACCAGAGTTTGATGCGGGTAACTTTGATCCGAGCGTCTGGCCTAATGAGGCACATCCAACTTCGATCGCACGCGCGCGGGAGTGCGCGGTGCGCTTCCCTGCACTGAAGAGCGCATCGATCAAGGAGACGCGCGCCTGTCAGCACGAGCGCACCAAGAGCGGCCACTACGTGTTGGATCAGCATCCCGAGAACCCTGCGATCTGGCTCGCCGGTGGTGGCTCAGGGCACGGCTACAAGCAGGGACCGATGGTGGGCGAGCTGATGGCGCGTGCGGCGCTGAATAAGAACCCGATGCAGCTGCCAGATCGACGCTTCAAGCTGCACGATCGCAGCGAGGGGCCATCAAGCCCAATGGGGGAGATGGGGCTCGCCTAGCCCCCGCACGCGATTAGCGCGGCGTAGTCTCGGAGGCGAGGAATTCGCGCACGAGCGACTGGAAGTGATGCACCCCATTCTCACGTAGCGCTGAGAAGCGTCCCGAGGTGTAGGCGCTCGACTTCAGGCCACGCTGGACCTGCTCGCAGATCACGATGTCTTCCTGCTGAATCTGGTCGCTAAAGGCGATCCCCTGCTGCATCGACTCCCACCCTGGGCCGGTGCCTGGTGAGGCGAAGTACCACTCGAAGATCGTGAGGGTGCGGTTCGGCCCGAGGGGGATCACGAGGTTCAGCGAGAGGTTGTCGGGGTAGAGGTTCAGCATCATGTTGGGGAAGCACCAGTAGTAGAGGGCGTCATTCTCGCCCTCGCCGCTGCGAACGAAGCGGCGATCGACGCCGTGCACCTCGCCCTCCTTCAGGTCGCGAATCGGCGCGAGCGACTTCGAGTAGAAGCGATACGGCTCCACCTTGTAGGCGTCGTAGTCGAGCTCCTTGAAGAGGTCCGGGTGCGCAATGGGGATGTGATACCCCTCGAGGTAGTTGTCGACGTAGACCTTCCAGTTGCACTCCACGATGTAGTCGCGGCGCTCCACGAGCTGCATCTCGTCCATCGGGAATCCGGCGGCGGCGATCTCACGTGGGATCGCGCCAAGCACCTCTTCAAGTGGTGGTGCATCGGCACTGAGATTTGCGAAGATGAATGGGCCGAAGACGGCGGTGCGCACGGGGATGAGGCCGAAGTCCTCTTTGCGGAACCCCTCGGTCTGATCCATCTCTGGGCAGGTCTTCAGGGCGCCGTCGAGACCGTAGGTCCAGCCGTGATAGCGGCACTGCAGGCTCTTGCGATTCCCCTTGCTCAGCGCGACCTGGCCGGCGCGGTGGCGGCAGACGTTGTGGAACCCAGAGATCGTGCCATCAAGGCCGTGGACCAGGACGATGGGCTCATCGAGGATGTTGGCCGGCACAAAGTCTCCTGGCCGAGTGAGGTCGGCGGTGCGCGCCACGATCTGCCAGGTGCGGTTGAAGATCGCGGTGCGTTCGCGCTCGTAGATCTCAGGCGAGAGGTACTCGTCGGCGGTGAGGGTGTGTGCCTCGCCGGTCGGAACTGGGAAGCGGGCCGCCTGCGGGTCGCCCTGCGTTGGAGTCGTCACGCGGTTACTCTGCGGCGGCGGCGAGCTTTGCGGCGATGGCGGCGCGTGCCGCCTGGCGATCACTGAAGTCGATCCCCTCCATGTCGCCTGGGGCGAGGCCGGCGGCCCAGCCGCGCGACGTGCGCTGCCCATCGGCGGCGTAGCGGTCGGCCACCATGAGGTCGAAGGCCTGCACGCTCGCCTCGAGCTCGCTGTACCGGCCTGGCGGCAACATGCTCGACGCGGTGCCGCGCTGCTGGAGTTCGCACACATGCCAGTCCTGGCGGTTCGTCATATCCCAGAAGCCGTGCGCATCGGAGAAGTCGTAGTCGGGGAGCTTGATGGTGTCGGGGTGCAGGTACCAGTCGCAAACGACGCGCGATCGGCCTGGGCCGAGCGGTTCGATCATGTGCACCATCAGGTAGTCGGGGTGGAGTGAAAGAAGCAGGTTCGGCCAGACGGCGAAGTACTGGATGCGCTTCGCGTCGGTCTCGGTCATTCCCTTGAGCCATGGGCGCGAGTGCGATCCCTTGTCGAGTCCCATGGTGAGCGCCTCGCCGACGAGCGGCTGCCAGCCACCCTTCCACCAGCCGCGCGCCGGAATATCTTCGCCAAGGTCGTACGGAGTGAGCGCATTCAACTGTGGATGCACGCCTGGGCAGTGGTAGCACTCGGAGTAGTTCTCAACGAGAATCTTCCAGTTCGCTGCAACGTCGTACGTCTCGCGCTTGGCGAGTCGCAGCGGCCCAAAGTCGAAGCGGGCGAACACGTCAACGAGATCGTCGAGGTAGGTGAGGAGCGGCTCGGCCTCTTTGTCGAGTGTGAGGAAGACGAAGCCTTGCCAAGTCTCGCAGCGCAGCGACACCAGGTCGTAGTCGCCAGGATTAAAGCGCTTTAGGTCCTCGGTGTGCTTCGCCTTCTGCAGCTTGCCGTCGGGTCCGTAGACCCAGGCGTGATACGGGCAGACGATCTTCTTCGCCTCGCCGCAGTCGGGCTTCCCATCGGCTGGCCCTTCAATCAGGGTGGCTCCGCGGTGGCGGCATGCATTGATAAAGGCGTGCAACTTGTTGTCCTCGCCGCGCGAGACGATCACCTGCTCGCCAGCGAACTCCAAGAGTCGATAGGAGCCAATGTTCGGCGTCTCCTCTTCGCGGCCGACGCAGCGCCACTCATGGCGGAAGATCTCGGCGGCCTCCCAGTCGAAGATCGCCTGCTCATGAAAGACGCGTGGCGGGAACATGTCGGCCTCGTCGAAGGGACGACGCACGGCGGCGATGGCGGCCGGGTCGAGCGGGGCGGGGCGCTTGGCAACAATCATGCCGCTATGGTGCCACGCCGCGGCGCTACTTGAGGGGGGCGTTGAGGGTGTAGACCCCTCCGCTGCGGTCGTTGACCGTGATCGAGACCTCGCCATCTCGGTTGAGCGTTGCCTGCCCCGTGCTCCCTGCGTTGTCGCTCAAGGCGAGGCTGCCGTAGGCCCGCACTGTGGTGCCGCGGAGCGATGGGGCCAGCTCGGTCGTGACGGTGCCTCGCGCCTCGCCACGCCAGGCCAGGAGCGGTGCGCCACGCCCTCGCGTCGTTTCAAACGAGAACTGCGACGGAGCGGCCATGCCGAGTCCGCGCAACCCAACCGTCGTTCCAAGGATGCGTTCGTTGCCAACGAAGCGCCCGATACCTGCAACCTCTGCGGTGATCTCGGCGGCAAGATCGCCGCGTGCACCAACCGACCGCGCGGTGATGACCGATGACGTCTCTCGATCTTTTTCGGTCGCGCTGCGCTCGCTCGAGAAGCTCGGCTGTCGATACCCACGCCCGTAGCTGGTCGACGCTGCAACGGCGTAATAGGCGAAGCAGACGAGCGCGGCGGCGGGGATCGGCCCGCCTGGTCGGCGTACAGCAAGGAGTTGCTGCAGCGGCGCCAAGATCACGGTCTTGGCGGCGCGGCGGGCGAGGTACTGCACGAAGGTCGTGCCATCGGTCTCATAGTCGGCGCGGGCGTCGGCGCTCGGACGAAATGGGGTGCGCGTGAGTCGTTCGTTCAGTTGTTCTTTCACCTCACCATCCTACGCCTTCCCTGTGGTGCTGCCGCTACACTCCTGCAGATGTCCACCCGAGTCGCCTCCCGTGCTGCCGCCGCCGATCTGGCGATTGCCGCCGCGCTCTGGGGCGGCATGTATGTGGTCTCTGCTGAGACCTTTGCTGCGATTCCGCCGGCAACGCTAGGCCTCCTCCGTCTACTGCTCGGTGTCGCCGCCCTTGCTACCTTCGCGCTCCTCCGCGGTGAGTCGCTCGGATGGGCGAAGGCACCGAAGGGTGCCGTGCTGCGCGCTGGCATCGCCGTCGCTGCGTCGATCCTCTTGCAGTTCGGTGGCACCGCGCTCACCTCGGCAGTCGAAGGCTCCGTCGTCACCATGGCAACGCCCGTCTTCGTCTTGATCTTCGGTTGGGCGCTGGAAGGAATCCGTGTGCCGCGCCAAGCCTGGCTCGGTATTGGGCTCGCTGCGATCGGTGTTGGATCGCTTGCGCTGCGCAGCAGCGGCACTGATGCCATTTTGGCTGAGGCCAGTGCCAGTCGACTGCTCGGTATCGCGATGTTGATTGGCGCAGGATCAACCTGGGCACTCTTCTCAAGCTTTGGCAGGCCAGTCATTGCCGCCGTTGGGGCACGAAACGCCGTTACGCTGTGTGCCGGCTTGGCAATCCCCATGATGCTGCCGTTTACCGCTGCAGAATCGCTGGCGAGTGGGATTGATCTGACCGCCGCAACCACGCCGAGCACTCTTCTGGCTGTGGCGTACTTGGGCTTCGGCGCCACGTCGATCGGCTGGAGCTGCTGGTACCGCGGCTACGCTGCGGCGCCCCCTCGGCTCGCTGCGGGTGTCCTCTTCTTGCAGCCGCTCGTGGCGGCGGTGCTCGGTGTCGGCCTGCTGCACGAGGCACTCGACGGGGGGCTCGCACTCGGTGCACTCTTCCTGCTCGGCGGCGTGGCCATGATCTCGTTTGAGCGCGCGAACGGCACAAAGCGACGCCGCGTGCGATCGTAGTCGGAATGGACGACCTGCGACGCTATCGCGCCACCCCGCCTCCGGTCACTGGAGTCTCGGCAATTACTACCGCCGACAACGGCGAGGTGCGCAACCCAGACCCGACCGATCGCACCGCCTGGCGCGAGTGGGTCTCCGCGTCGAAGACGCGGAACTGGTTGCGCCGCGACCCACTTCTTGACTGGCTTGAGGTCCACGGCAGCAGCAAGGGTTTCGCCAAAGATGTCGGCGCCGATGCCGATCCGCCGAGCCCCTACGACCTGCGCGAGTTGCTCTTCGCACAAGGGAATCGTTTTGAAGAGCGCATGTTCGAAATCCTCGAGCCGCGGGTCGCCTCGCATCGCAAGATCTCTGATGGCTGGCAGGCGACGCGCACGCTAGCCGCCGCCGAGGA
>JBAXWE010000036.1:0-10900 GCA_037128565.1 bacterium | reverse complement strand
GGGCGCCACCGAACAGGCGCCCACCGAGACCCGCCGCTGGCTCTTCGGCGATTCCTGCCTCATCAAGCCCACGGGCGACCCAGGAGAAGAGGCCGAGGACGGCCGCCTGGGCTGGTCCACGGAATTCGTCAAGGATGCCCAGAAGCGGTCCCGTCGGTGACCCGACGCGGACAGGAGACTTCAAGATCTCACGCCCGAGGGCCTCTATCCCTTCGAGCTGGGCGCCACCACCGGTCAGGACTACTCCGGCGCTGGTCACCTCTGGACCTGCGCTCGCGATGACCCCAGCGATGAGCTCAAAGATTTCGCTCATGCGTGGCTCGATGATACGGGCCAGCTCGAGTCGCCCGATACGGCGGCCGGCCGCCTCATCGGGAACGTTGTACTGCTCTGCATCACTGGCGGTGCGCGGGTCACAGGTGCCGTAGGTGGTCTTCAACTCTTCGGCGGCGAGGAGGCTCGTCTTCAGGCCGATCGCCACGTCGCGCGTGATGAAGGCGCCACCGATCGGTAGGACTGCCGTGTAGACCACGGCGTTCTGATGGAAGATCGCGATATCGCACGTCTCCGCGCCAATATCAACGAGTACCGTTCCGAGCTCGCGCTCAGTCTCGGTCAGCGTCAGCTCCGCTGCGGCGAGTGAGGCAGGAACGTAGTCATCCACCGCAATGCCAGCGTTCTGGACGCACTTCTCAAGGTTCTGGACCGCAGTGCTTCCGGCGGTGATGAGGTGCGCTCGCGCCTCCAGTCGATAGGCGATCATGCCGCGAGGCTGCTGGATCCCTTCTTGGCCATCAACGATATACGAGGAGGGCAGTACGTTGAGGAGCATTCGAGAGTTGGGAACCTCGATGGCACGGCAGACCTCGAGGACGCGGTCGACATCGTCGTCACGAATCTCTCGGTCAGGGTTGGCAACAGCGACCTGGCCACTCGTGTTCTGTCCGAGGACATGACTTCCGGAGATGGTGATCGTGGCGTGCTCGATGTGGTAGCCAGAGAGGCGTTCTGCCGCATCAACGGCGGCACGGATGGCGGCCCCCGTCTTTTCAATATCGGTGACGACCCCCTTACGCATCCCCTGATTTGGGTAGGTCCCCTTACCAATGACGCTAATGGAGCCATTGTCGCCACCGATGTGCGCAATGGCACACGAGACCTTCGAGGTCCCAATATCAATCGCGGCAATCGTCGTGTAGCGCTCTTCTGCCATTTACTCGCTCCCTCCACTCTGTGCGCTGATCTTGCGCATCATACCCCCGCCCACCCGAACGCCATACCCCATCTGCACCATCACGGGCTCACCGTGGGGGCTGAGGGGCTTGGCGATGGATCTGGGGCGGCTGGGCTGAGGGTTGGTCTTGCCGATGGTGATGGTGGCCGTACCCCTTTCGCAGTGTAGGTACCGGCCTGATCATCGGCGAGGATGACCCAGCCGATGCGCGTCTCGCGCCCGGCAAGCAGGCTTCGCAACAGCCGAACCTGGCCCGGAATCATGCTCGTCGGCCTGATGGTGACTGAGTAAATACCGAAGACTGCGTTCCACTCGATTGATGGTCCAGCCGCCTCAACGACAAAGCCAAAATCGCTCAGGAGTCTGAACGTCAAACTCGTTGCGGCGGTACCGAGGTCCGAAGGTGTCAGGGTCACAAGTCGCGTCGCAACGTCGAGCTCTGTCGCCGTGAGTACATTATTCGCTGCGAGGAGGCTCGGGGTGCGATCATCGTGAAGGAGGGGCGTACCCGCAAGCATGCCTACGGCACTTGGCGCGAGGTGCAGCGATGTGACGTCACCCAAGAGTTTGCCGCCCTCGGTAACGGCATAGATCTGGTCGCCAATTTGCCAGCGCATGAGGAGCGACTCTTCGCGCACACGAATTTGGATTCCATCTGGGAGACCGGCGCTCACCCGTGCTGTTGCGACGAGCGGCAACGCTGCGACCGCCTCCTCGGCGGCATGGAGGTCGACCCCAAGGAGGCTGCTCCCAATCGGAATATCTGCAGCCGCGATCACCGCGGCAGGATCGAGCAGCACCGTACCGACGACCGAGATGTGGGCAACCGTTGCGATCGCGGAGCGCGCCGCTACGGGTGGCAAGAGGAACGCGATGGCCAACAGAGCGATGAGCGCTGCCGCACGCAGTCGCGATGCCGCCCCAGGCGTAAGGCGCGTGCCTTGTGCACCAGCTCCGCCTGATTCCGCGCCTGAACTTGATCGCAGTGGCCCAGCAGTCGGCGTCAGACCGGCGCGCCGGCGCCCCCCACCAAGGCCTGGGCGAACGCCGAGCGGGGCCTCTCCAGGGAGAAATGGGCGTGCCCCAGCGCCACGTCGCTGTCCGCGTCCCCCACCTGGTGTAGCGCGATCGCTCACTCTACGGCCCGCGCTGCCGGGCGTGAGATAGCTGCGAGCACAAGCTCAACGCATAGGTCGGTAAAGCTCAACCCGCTCGCCATCACGAGGGCAGGGAAGAGTGAGATCGGCGTAAAGCCTGGGAAGGTATTCACCTCAGAGAGGTACCACTCCCCTGCACGTTCACCGCTCCGCGCCATCAAGAAGTCCATACGCGAGAGCCCGCGACTTCCTGTCGCAGTGAAGAGTGCGACTGCAGCGGCGCGCATCGCATCCGCTACTACGGGCGGAACGTCACTTGATGTCGTGGTGCGCGAAACCCCCGGCTCATACTTCGCGTTGTAGTCGTAAAATTCACGCCCCGGGAAGACTTCGCCGGGGCCGAATGCCTGCACTGAGCCATCAGTGCGCTCTAGTACGGCAACCTCCAATTCGCGAGCACGCTTAAGGTACGGCTCAAGCAGTGCCCTATCACCGAATCGCAGCGCTTCGTCGACGGCCGCCGCCCACTCCGCTGGTCCGTGGGCAATCTTCATGCCAATCGACGATCCGTGCGCCGCTGGCTTACCAATCAGGGACCCGGACGGCGCATGCTCGCTGGCAAACCCCGTAATCCTGGCGAGCACCACCTCCCTGTCGGATGACCATTCGCGCTGACTGATTACGAGATCTGGCAGTGTTGCCAGACCGCGAGCGCGGGCGAACAACTTCGTTCGCGGCTTATCCATGCCAAGCGCGGCAACTGCCGGGCTGTCGCCCACGTAGTTCAGCCCCGCGGCACTCACAGCTGCCGCGATGGTGCCGTCCTCATCGCCAGGGCCGTGCAGTGCAGGAATAACGATCGTCGTTGGTGCTGACTTCGCAACGCTCTCGAGATACGCGCTGAGCGTGGTGACATGGACACCCTGGAGAGCTGGCGCGGTCAGGTTGGAGTACGCACTGGCGGCAATATCGCCACGGCGATGGCCATCCAAAAGTGGTCGAACGGAGCCGTCACGCGCAATATGCGCCTGCGACACATGTAGGCCGGCGTCGAGGAGTGTCGAGGCGATGGCGGTACCCGAGATCGTCGAGATATCCGACTCAGCGCTGCGGCCACCAAAGAGCACGAGAACCGGCGGGAGCTGTGCATGCGGAATCATGTCGAGAACTCACCGACGAACGCAATCTCTGTGGCAAGCGTGATCCCGCCCTGCGCCAACACCGCATCTCGGCAGGCATCGTGCAGCGCGCGGATCTCCGCCGCGGTCGCCCCACCGCGATTAAGGATCCAGTTCGCATGCATCTCCGAAACCTCTGCGCCGCCAATGCGCACGCCCTTCATCCCCGCAGCCTCAATGAGCGCACCAGCACTCAGATCACCCGGCGGGTTGCGGAAGACACTGCCAGCACTCGGAATACCGAGCGGCTGATGCTCTCGACGCCAGCGCCGGATCTCTTCTAAGTGCGCCTTAATCATGTCGGGCTCCCCAGGCGTAAGAGCGACGGTCGCACCGAGGATCACTTCGCCCTCTCCCGCCGCTCGCTTGAATCGCGATTCGCGGTAGCTGAATGCCGCCTCAGCAACAGGGATCTCTTCTTCGGCCCCATCGGCCCGGAGGAGTGCGATGGATCTCGTGACCGCAGCCATCTCTCCGCCATGCGCCCCCGCGTTTGCCCAAATTGCGCCGCCAATGTTCCCTGGGATTGCAAGCGCAAACTCGAGTCCGGTCAATCCGGCCTCAGCGGCGATTGTCGACGCCTTCGCCATGGGGACCCCTGAATCAAAGGAGATTGATCCGGTTGCCTGGCTTACTTCGTAACCGGCACTGCGATTCAAAGCGATAATCCCGCGGATCCCAGCATCGCTCACCACAATGTTGCTTCCGCGACCGAGAATTCGCAGGGGCCAACCACGAGCGGCGGCAAGGCGGACCAGCCCACGCAAGGCGAATCGATCGCGAATGGTGACCAGCAGGTCGGCGGGGCCGCCGACGCGCATCGTGGTGTGTTCGGAGAGCGGTTCGTCACGCAACACCTTTAGGCTGAGACGGCGCTCCAACTCGCGCGCGGCTGCCTCAGCATCGGCCCAGGGACTGATGCTGCGGGTGTGGGTCATGCCTTGCCGCCTAACTGCAACAACATCTGCGCGATCGCTACGGCCGCATCAGGGCGTGCCAGCGTTGTTGCGGCACGAGCGGCCGCCGCGCGCTGCAGTGGTGTTTCGTAGGCTGCAACCGCCGCGAGCAGGCGTTCGGGGGTGAGATCTTCATCGTTGATAAGCGTTGCAGCGCCTGCATGTGCGGCCGCCTCTGCATTCGCGCGTTGATGTCCACCCGCGAATGGGTATGGCACGATGATCGCGGGGAGGCCGGCTGCCGCCGCTTCGGCAATGGTCGATGCGCCAGCACGTCCAAGCATCAGATCCGCGGAGACGAGTGCCTTCTCCATCTCTCCCCCGCCGAGGAATGCTACGGGGAGGTAACGGTGCCGTAGCTCGGCAGGGAGAGCATTGCGGCGCTGCTCCGCAGCGGGCATGCCCTCCATCACGACGTGCAGGACGCTCCACGACTCGAGCAGTTTTGCGAGCGCTCCGTCGAGCGCCGTGTCAAAGCGGCGCACCCACTGAGACCCACCGAATACCAGGAGGAGTTGATCCGACGGAGAGAGTCCTCGCGCCGTTCGTGCCGAGGTTCGGTCGGTGGCCAGTTCGCGTACCGGTGTGCCCGTCACACTCGTTCGCGGGCCACGCCACGGTGCGCGCTCGGTCGTCTGCGCCCAGGCGACAGCGCGCCGGTTCGCGAGCGCTGCAACGAGGGTGTTTGACCGTCCGGCCTGCACATTCCCCTCCCAGAGCAGGCTCGGCGTGCGCGTCAGCCACGCGGCGATCAGCGTCGGAATCGCGATATAACCACCGGTTGAGAAGATGACGTCAGGTCGAGTGCGGCGAATGACACCGATAACCTGAGGGATTGACCAGAGCAGGGTTGCTGCGTCGCGGAGGCTTGCGAGCACACCCGCGCCGCTCAGGCGCAGGCTTGGCGCGGCCAAGAGCGTCAGTGGGTAACCCGCCTCGGGGACGAGTCGGGATTCAACGCCACGCGCGCCGCCGATCCAGCTGATCTCAGCGCCGGTATGGAGTTGGCGAACCGTACGGGCTACGGCGAATGCCGGGAAGAGATGTCCCCCCGTTCCGCCACCCGCGATTAGCACGCGCATCACTACCTCCAACCTGCCCTCCACCCATCGTCTCACGCGAAACCGAGAGGAGTAGCCCTACCGCTGCCATCAGCACAATGAGTGAGGAGCCGCCTTGGGAGACAAGCGGGAGCGGAACCCCCGTAACTGGGAGCAGGGCGAGAACAACGGCAATGTTCACGAAGGCCTGTCCCGAGATCCAAACGACAACACCGGTGGCCAGCAGCGCGCCGTAGGTGTCTGGGGCGTGTCGTGCAGCCCGGAGTCCACGTAGCGCGATCGCCAAGAAGGAGACGATGACTGCTAGCATCCCAAAAAGTCCCGCCTCCTCACCGATCACCGCAAAAATGTAGTCGTTCCATGCGTAGGGAATAATGATCCCGCCAATCTGTTGCGATGAACCTGGACCATGCCCAAGCGGCCCGCCGACCGCCATCGCAATGAGGCCTTGCAGCGTCTGGTAGGTAGAACCAGTGGGATCGGAGAACGGATCTGCAAATCCACCGAGTCGCGCCAGTTGGTACCCGTTGATGAACATCATCACAACAGCGAGCCCAGCCGCAGCAAGACCAGGTGCCAGCACCCAGCGCAAAGGAATCCCAGCGACAAAGAGGATCGAGAAGCCGATCAGGCCCAAGATGGATGCTGTTCCAAGATCTGGCTCCACCAGTACAAGGCCGACCGAGAGTGCGATGGCGAGGAGAGGGCTTAGCATCGAATCGAGGCTCTTGCCAATCTCGTGTCCCCGTCGCGCAAGAACGTCAGCGAGGAAGAGGATCAGTGAAAACTTTGCCACTTCGGCGGCGTGGATGCTGATAATTCCAACTGAGAGCGAACGCCGCAATCCAGCCTCGGTCGGCACACCAGGAATCAACACCACGATGAGAAGTGCGAGCGAGGCCAACATCGCCAGCGGCGCGAGTGTGCGCCATCGACGGTAGTCGGCTCCTGAGAAGAGATACATCACACAAAACCCAATCATTGCGTAGAAGAGCTGCTTGATTCCAGCGCCATAGGCATCGTTCGTCTTGCTCAGGCTATTCATCGCCGAGGCAGAAAAGACCATCAGCACGCCGATACCCACAAGGACGACAGCTGGGAAGAGGATGGCCTTATCCTCACCCGGTCGTTCAATTCGTAGCGCACTCGCAATTCGCTGACGTGCTGAGCCGGTACGGGACGGCCCTCCTGCATTCATCGGGCGCGCGCCTGGTGTGCGAGTTGTGCCAGCCTGTCGCACGAGTCGACTCATCGCGCCGGCCTCTCTTGTGCAAGGACGGCGGCACGAAACGCCTCACCTCGTGCACCGAATGGATTGTTGTACATGTCAAAACTTGAACCGATGGGGCTCAGAAGTAGCGTCGCACGGATTCCATCAGAGTTAGCGACGCCGATCTCTTGTGCCAAGGCAGTTCCAATCACAACTGCCGTTTCAATACTTGTCGCCCGCTCTACTCGCTGGAGCCCAGCGTTTCGGAAGAGCGCCTCAAGCTCATCGGCGAGCTCGCCCATTACGACTGCTGCGGAGCAGCGCTCGGCGATCACGGGCACGAGATCGGTGAGATCGAGTCCCTTACTTCGCCCACCGGCGATGAGGACAAGCGGCTTCGGAAACGAGCGCACTGCCGCGGCGACAGCATCGGGCTGTGTTGCCTGCGAGTCATTGACATAGCGGATCCCGCTGATCAGGGCAACCGTTTCAAGTCGGTGCGGGATTCCGGTAAATGCACTCACTGCGGCGCGAATTGCGTCTGGAGCAACGCCAGCGATGAGCGCCACGCTGATCGCGGCTAGCACGTTGCTCAGACTGTGTGCGCCTGGCAGCGCAATCTCACCCACTGGCATGATGCGCCCGCCCGGTCCAGTCGCCGCAACACCGCCACCAAATCGCGAAGCGCGTGGAACACCGGCGCCCACAATCCATCCGTCAACGATGCCGACCCCGCCTGGGATTGGGTTGCTGAGTCGATAGCCGACCGTCTCAACCCGCCCGATTCCCGCGTATGCGGCCACTACGGGATCGTCCAGGTTGACGACCATCACACCATCGTCGGCGATGCGATCGGCGAGGAGTCGCTTGACGCTGCGATACGCGCCGACGCTGCCGTGGCGATCAAGATGGTCAACGGTGACATTGGTGAACACGCCGACGTCGACCGTGGAGTGGAGTGAGGGGAGCTGGAGCTCAGAGAGCTCAATCACGATCCGTGTGTTTTCTGGAAGTGTCGCCGCGCGCCCAATGAGTGGCTTCCCGTTGTTGCCACCGAGTTCCACTGGGTGCGATGGGTCTCGCGCCAGAATTGACGCGATCAGATTGCTCGTAGTGCTCTTCCCCTTCGTCCCGGTCACTCCGACGCGCCAGCGTGCGCCGAGGAGGCGCAGAGCCCACTCTGGTTCACTAATCAACACTGGTCCGCGAAGGTTCCGCTCGCCAACCAATGGAATTGCCCGTGACGCGAACGCCCGGAGGTCTCGCTCGATAGAGGGCCGCACGGTGGGAAAACCGAGCGTTACCGCAGGGCTGTGCACGACAAGATCGGCCGCCTCAAGCAGCGGGGCGAGGTTCTCGACGTTGCCAAATGAACTACGAATTGCACTGCCTGAGAACGCTTCGGCCGCACCGACCACACGATCAATCGTGTCCGTATCGTGCACCGTAACCTCGGCCCCCGCCGTGGCGGCAAACGCGGCGGTTGCCTGCCCGGTTCGCCCACCACCAAGGATCAGGACGTTACGCCCACGCAGACTCCCCGCCGCGATCGCAGGCGCATCAAGTTCGTTGAGCGTTAGCCCCTCACCGCTCATCCTTGTGCTCGCGTGACGAGGAAGGTGACGATGCCAAGGATGCCGCCGATCGCGCCGATGATCCAGAAGCGGAAGGTGATCTGCGTCTCCGCCCAGCCGAGCCGCTCGAAGTGATGATGGATCGGCGTGAAGAGGAAGATGCGCTTGCCCGTCAGTTTGACGCTAGCCACCTGCAGGATTACGGAGCCAGTCTCAACGACGAAGATGATGCCGATGAGAGGTAGGAGTAGGACGTGGCCAGTTACAAGTCCGGTAACGGCAAGCGCAGCTCCGAAGCCGAGCGCCCCTGCATCACCGATGATCACGCTCGCTGGGTGCACGTTAAACCAGAGGAATCCGACAAGAGCGCCAGCGATGAGCGCACAGACGATCGCTAGATTCACCTGCCCTGGCGCATTGAGGAGTGCGATGACCATGTAGCTGATCCAGGCAAAGGTCATGGTTCCCCCGGACAGACCATCGAGTCCGTCGGTGAGGTTCACCCCGTTGCTCGTCGCAACGATCGCCACCACGGCAACCGTAATCCACAAGATTGGCGCGATCGGCACCTCACCCACGAACGGCACGACGAGAGAGGCGAAGGCGAAGTGTTGCTGTAGGTAGACCGCCGAGATGATTGCGACGCCCGTCTGCCAGAGCAACTTCTGCCGTGCTGAGATTCCGTCGCCGGTTCGCGCATTCAGCCAATCGTCAAACGCCCCGAGCAGGGTGACTCCCAGCAGCGCGAGCAAGACCGCGTAGGTCGAGGCATCAACGGCATCTAGGAGGAGTGCGAGCGCAATGACAATGACCGTGAGTAGGAGCCCGCCCATCGTTGGCGTCCCCTCCTTAACGATGTGCCACTCAGGACCAAACTCTCGACGGACGCGCTTGCCAAATCCGGCGTATTTCAGGAGGCGGAGATAGGCCGGCATCAATACGAACACACAGGCAAATGCCAGCACGAGCGCCTGAACGATGGCAATCACTTCTCTTCCTCCTTCCACCGGGCAGCAAGGCCCTCCACGAGTCGCTCCAGTTCAACGGAGCGTGAGGCTTTAACGAGAATCGTGTCGCCAGGGACCGCCATATCGCCCAGGAGCCCAACGGCAGCGGCGATCCCGGCCGCGTCGCTACTGAGACGCATGATCTTTTCAATCGGCATGCCGCCCATGCGTGCCCCCTCAGCAATGCCATCCGCCTCTGCGCCAAAAATGATCAGCAGGTTCAGCCCACTGGTTGCAGCCGCCTGCCCAACAGCTCTGTGAGCCTCATCGGCATATACCCCAAGCTCCCCCATCGCCCCAAGCGCCGCATATCGATGCGGGCGACAGGCCGCAAGTGTTCCGAGCGCCGCAGCCATACTCGAAGGCGCCGCGTTGTACGCATCATCAATAACTCGGACACCCGAGATCATCCGGACTGTTGCGCGGCCCGCTGGGATCTGCACCGTAGCGAGGTGCGTGGCGGCCGTGTTGAGTGGAACACCAAGGAGGTCGGCAACTGCAATGGCAAGCGCCGCCGCCTTGGCAAACTGCAAGCCAAAGAGCGGCAGATCGACGCGCACCGTTTCGGCGCGGATCTGTAACGTCACGATTGTGTGGCCAGAGGTCTCGTCGAGTCTGGCATCCACAATCCGCACATCTGCAGCCGCCGTGCGGCCAGCAACAATGCTTCGTGCAGGCGTCCGGGCAGATAGTCGCGCGACACGTACGTCGTCGGCGGCGAGGACCGCCCAGCCGTCGGGTGGGAGTGACTCGACCAGCTCCCCCTTACCGCGCTCAATCGCATCCAGGTCTCCTGCCCGTTCGGCGTGCACGGCATCAATGGCCGTGACCACGCCGATACGCGGCCGCGCCAGATTGCAGAGCGCTCTGATATCGCCCTCGACATACATCCCCATCTCGGCGACGTAGCGCACCGTTCCATCAGGGAGATTGAGGAGCGACATTGGGAGGCCGATCTCATTGTTGGCATTCCCGGGCGTGGCCGCACAGCCAGCAGACTCTCCTCCGAGTGCGGCGGCGATCAACTGCTTCGTCGTTGTCTTGCCAACAGAGCCCGTGACGCCAATCACTTCAAGCGTAAAACGATTGCGCCACTCGCTTGCCGCGCGGCTAAGCGCGCGTCGACCGTTTGCAACACTGATAAGTGAGGCGCCCGCTGCTCGTACCGCCAGATCAATCTCAGAGAGAGCATGTCGTAGCTCCTCTGTTGCTTCGCCATCCTCAACTACGATTGCGGTTGCACCAGCCCGCAGTGCCTCTTTGGCGTGGTGGAGGCCGTGCGTCTGCTCCCCTGGAAGTGCGAGGAACATCTGACTTGCTTTGACAGCGCGTGAATCAACCGCACAACCGCGAATCGCCTGCTCGCCATCAACGAGCAGCGTTCCGCCGAGGATGTTCGCAAGTTCGCGGCCCGATGTGGCCAGGTAACCACCAATCGTTCGTGGTGCTGCCGATACAGACATCAGCCACGCCTCACGCTGCGGAAGGTTGGTAGATCCCCACCCACCGCCGGCATAACCGGAGCGGAGGGTTCCGGCACGCCGGGGTGGGTGGGGATCTACCAACCTTCCGCAGCGTGAGGC
>JBAXWE010000035.1:0-11071 GCA_037128565.1 bacterium | reverse complement strand
GTGATGCCGTTGGTGCTGCTGTCGGCGTTGGGGTTGGTGATGGTGATGCCGTTGGCGCTGCTGTCGGCGTTGGGGTTGGAGTCGGTGTTGGTGTGGGTGTGGGTGTGGGTGAAGCCGTAGGCGCAGCTGTCGATGTTGGGGTTGGTGTCGGTGATGGTGACGCAGGGACCACCGGTGTGAGACTTGGTGGCGCAAGTGGAGTCAGTGAGAAGTCAGCACTGTTGCTCTGCGTATTAATGAGCGCCAGATCGGCACCTCTCCGTCGTTCGATCATCGTGGTTGACGACATAGCTGGCGTTGGGGTGCCGAAGCCGCCAGCACTCACTGTTGCGCTCCCCCACGAGACGGCATCGGCAACCTGTGTGGGTGTGGCGCGCATGCGCAGACGGACGGCGCCCCCTGTTGCGGCAATCCCCTCGCTCCACGTCGCGATTGCGCTGGCGGAGAAACCTCCGAGACTATTTGCCACCAACAGGCGTGCGCCGGCGGCAAGTGGTGCGGCCCCCTCAAGACTGACCAGGCGTCGCGTCGTGGCGCCACTTGCGGTGGTGTAGACCAACTCGTAATCGGCAATCAACGCGCCGCCATCTCCCACCGCCTCAATCACGACGTATTCGTCCGCGGCGGAACCGCCACCCGTTGCAACGGTGCTAATCAGGAGTGCGCTGGCACTAGCGGCACGCGTAAACGCTGGTGGGAGGAGCGTGAGTGCCATGAGCGTGGCACCAAGGGTTACGGCACGAAGGTTGTTTGCTCTCGCCATAAGGTCACTCCGTGGCGGGTTGGGCGAGGGCGAGGGGGTGCAGCCTCTCACCCGCTGTGTACCGCTCGCGTCTAGGATGGCGTTATGACAAACCCGCAACACGAGAAGGATCGAGCCGAGGCTCGCCGACGCAACCGCCTGGCCGCCAAGGAGCGGGCTGAGGCAGAAGCACTCGGTATTACCCCGGTGGCCCCCACGTCAACAACGGCGCAAGCGGGGGCACCAGCGACGCCAGCCACCGGCGGGCTGGGGCTGCGCGCCGCCCTCCGCAGTTCAGCAGGGCGTGCACCGATTCGCCAGGATCTTGCCTACCTACCAACACTCGTTCGTTCCCGCGCATTCTTGCTGCCGCTCCTGGTCGTGGTGGTCACCACTGTCGTCGCACTGCAGCCAGGGATGCTCGCATCAAATATCGCGCAGCTTGGCGTTCAGTCGATTCTTCTTCCGCCTGCGTTCGTCATCGCCTTCCTTGGTGGCATGCTCACCCGCCGCGGCGCATGGCTCATCGGCGGACTCTTCGGTGTCATCACCTATGCCGCATCAGCGATCGTCGGCACGTACGGTGACATGTCGGCGTTCGCCGCTGGGAATCCAGTGAAGTCGCTACTTGATGGCATCACTGGCAACATCGGTAACCCTGGCGCGATGATCTCTGATATCTACGGTGTTGCAGCGGCTGGCATATTGGCCGGCGCGTTCGCTGGATGGTATTCGCGCTTCTTGCGCGCGATGAGTCCGAATCAGCCGACAGAACGAGAACGCCGCCGCGCCGAAGCGGAGCGACGTAAGGAAAAGCGTTAAGCCTTCGCCCCTAGTACTTGCGCAGCGATCAGCGCGAAGGTCAATGCGAAGAGTCCCAACACTAACAAGATCGGTAGCACGATTTCACGACGCTTCAACTTTGGTGCCATCACTCCTCCTTCAACGCGACTACGGCTTTGGACAACCCTCACCAAGATAAACGAGGAGCGAGGTGCGGGTGCCGAGCGGCTCAACCAGAATGGTGAGCGCGCACGCCCCCTGATCACGTGTGGCGTTGATGCGCTTCGACGTGGCGGTGCCGGTCGGCTCCTGGACCTCCCAGGCGAGTCGGCGCAGCTCATCCACCGATGCCGCGGTTGCCTCGCTCACGCCCATCTGACTCCAGATCGCTCCGCTCGCCTGCACATCGAGGCGAACGAGTGAGTGGCCGCTGGCAAGGAGGGGGAAGTCCGCGGGGAGCGCCCCCCAAACACGTCCATATTCGGTGGAGATCACGGCAGCGCCGCCCTGGCTCGGGGTTGGCGTTGCCTCAGTTGAACTGAAACAGGCGGCCACAAGCAGCGGAAGGGTAAGAAGGAGTGCCGCACGGTGTCGGAGGGGTGGAGTTAGGCGAGGGCCGAGATGGGGCAACACCTCGTGAGGATACTGCCCTCGCCTACGCCTCATAATAGAACAGGCGTTCTACTAACGCAAGGGGGCTAGGCCGGGAGGGTGGCGAGCACCAGCCCCACGGCCAGGGCGCCGAGGCCAAGCACCTGCGGCAGGCGCAACCGTTCGCGATAGCCGAAGAGGCCACCAAGCACGACGATGATCGGGCCGAGCGAGCTAAGCAGTGAGACCGCCCAGGTCGGCCCCTGCTCAAGCGCTGCAGCGAAGATGAAGAAGGCGACGGTGTCGCCGAGCCCGACGAGAGCGGCGAGGGCCAGCCCGAGGCGATCGAGGCGTTGCCCCTCTCCCAGGAGATCGTGGCGTCCCCACTTCGGAAGGCGTGCGCGATTCTTATAGAGGACGAAGAAGATCAGCCAGACGGTCACGAGGTTCCCCAGGCGTGAGAGAGCGATTGCCGTGCTCCAGCCGTAGGCCCGAATCGGGATCGTCAGGAGCACCGTGATGATGGCGAAGAAGAGGAGGCCGACGAGCGCAAAGGCCACCCCTGGACTCGCGAGGGAGGCGCGTCGATCGCGACCAGTACCGGTGGTCTGCAACCCGAGCAGGCTGATCCCGATTCCAACGGCCAGCACGCCGCCAACGTGCGCCGCGGTGAGGTGTTCATTCAAGAAGATGACGGCGAGGAATGCTGCGAGCGCGCCGTATGCCGATACGGTTGGCGAGACAACGCTCAGTGGACCGAGGCGGAACGCTGTGAAGACACCGATGTAGGCGATCCCGGCGGCAACGCCAAGGAGTAGGGTGCCACCCACGATCGTCAAGTCGTACTCCGTCGTCAGCGCACCGCGCGCAATGGCAACGCTGCCAGCGAGGAACAGTGAAGTGGTGACGGCAATGACCACGACACGCAGTGAGCCGATCCGACGTCCAACGAACGTTGTGACAAGGTCGGTGCAGCCCCACATAGCGGCGGAGATCAGGGCAAGGATGAGTGGGTTCACCCTTAGATGCTAGCCGTCGCCGTGGTATTCTGCCGATCCGCTGGGGCTGTAGCTCAATTGGTAGAGCGCGACATTCGCATTGTCGAGGTAAGGGGTTCGAATCCCCTCAGCTCCACCAGCCCCTTCTCAGCGCAGGAGGTTTGCGTGGCAGGAACCTGGCCTCGGCACACTGCTCCCTCGGTCGACGCGTATATCGACGCGCTCTCTGAAGAGGATGCCACGAGCCTCCGTCGCCTTCGCGACGCCATCCTGGCCGCGGCGCCGGGCGGCACCGAGGAGATTTCGTATCGGGTTCCCGCCGTGAAGTTTCCGAATGGTGGCCGCGTGCACTTTGGGGCACGGCGCGGTGGACTCAGCCTCTATGCGGGCTGGGCCTTTCAGGCCTTCGCCAAGGAGCTCGCCAACTTTGCCGTCGTTGGGACAACGATCCATTTCACCGCCGACCACCAGCTCCCTATTGCGCTCATTAAGCGGATCACCCGGGCCACGATTGCCCGACACGATGAGCGGATCGCCGCGCGGGGCAAGAAGAAGGCGCGCTAGCGCACCGCACTCAGTGCTGGGGCGAGGCGCTGGAGTTGGCGCATCCGTGCCGCCTCGTCGGGGAGGTGCCGCTCCACCACCGCTCGGAATCGTGCCCCATGTCCATTGGCTCGCAAGTGGGCAAGCTCATGCACCACGACCGCCTCGAAGCATGATGGTGGCGCCAGTACCAGCCGCCACGAGAGCGAGATCGTGCCGTCGCCTGAGGCGCTCCCCCAGCGCGTTGACTGGTCGCCGATGCGCAGGCGCGTGGGGGTGACCTTCATCTCCGCGGCATAGACGCTGATAATCTGCTCGGCGATGGCACGCGCGCGGCGGCGCAGCCAGCTCAGGAGCCGGCGGCGTACAACCTCAGGATCACCCGCGATCGTTGGCGGAATCTGAATCTCCCCGTTAAGCGCCGCAATACTGCTCCCAGTGCCAACGACGATCCGGTGCGGGCGCCCGGCATACGGAATGAGCCCACCGACCGCCAGCCGGCCGTCGGTGCCGAGCGCGGTGCGACGTGACGTCACCTCAGCAAGGGATCGGTCGATCCAATTCAGTCGCGTCTCGATAAACGCCTCAACATCGCGCCGTGCGCGTGCCTCGCTGTGGCGCTCTGGCACCACCGCCTCAAGGCCATGTTCGGGGTCGATGCGCAACGTGAGGCGGCGTGCGCGTGGGCTACGAATCAGGCGATACGGTCGGGGGCTCACGGTGCAGAGTTTCGCACGGGGGCGGCATCCCTCGGCGCGTGGGATGCTTTACCCATGACGACTGCTACCCCAACCTTGACGCGACGAAGCCGTGCCGCAATCTATGCCACGGTCTTCCTCTCGTTCATTGACAACTTCGCCCTCCTTCCGGTCATTGGCCCACGTACCCAGTCGCTTGGTGGCACACCCCTTCTGGTGGGGTTCGCCATCGCGGCCTACTCACTTGCCAACCTCGCCTTCGATCCAATCGGTGGCGTACTTGCCGACCGCTTTGGGCGCCGACGCCTCATCGTTCTCTCGCTCGTGATTAGCCCGATCGCTATCCTCGCCTACGCATTCGCCGATTCGCTGCCACTCTTCCTCGCTGCCCGAATCATCCATGGCGCATCGGGAGGCGTGCTCTCCGCCGCCGTCTTCGCCCTCCTTGGTGATGCCGCGCCAGTTGGGCAGCGCGGTAGGCAACTCGGACGCGCTGGCGCGCTAATCGGCATCGCCGCCGTGTTTGGGCCGGCCGGTGCCGCGATCGGCTCAACACTTGCTGGTCCGACTGCTGTCTTCATTGGGCTTGCCGTGGTCATCGCCGCCGGCTTGGCGATCACCCTACCGTTCCTTCCAGAGACCTTTGCGCCTCGTGAAAAATCCGTCTCGCGACCAGGCGCCTGGCGTCGCATCCTCGCCTCGCCACAGTTGCGTGTCGCACTCGTCGCAATCTTCGGGCTCGAGGCGGCGGTCGGGAGTGTGACCGGCTTCATTAAAGACGGACTGATCACGCGCGCCCTCGCTGAGGGGCGCGACCAGGCTGGCGCTCTGCGATACGCCGCGGGGGCGAGCGGCGGCCTCTTTACGATCTTCGGCATCATCGCCATCGCCATCATGTTGAGTCGCATCTCGACGCGCGTCGATAAGCGCGGGCCCTTCGGCATCTCACTGATTGGCCTCGCCTCGCTCGCTGGAGCGCTGGCGCTGCTGGCGGTCAGCCCCACCATCACCGTCGACCTGATTGCCATGGTTCTGTACGGCATCGGCTACGGCCTCATCTTCCCTGCCGCGGCGGGGGCGGTGGCCATCGCCACGCAGCCAGAGGAGCGCGGGCGGGCCAATGGCGCCCTCAACCTTTCGTTCGACATCGGCATTTCGGCGGGGCCCATCCTTGGCGGCTTGCTCGCCACTCTCTTCGTTGGCGTGACCGCCTTCGCCGGGGGGCTCGCCCTCGTAGTCGGCGCCCTGATCCTGCTCCCGCTCGTTGGGCGTGGCCGCAGCCAGGACCCCAAGCTCGGCTGATACACTCGCTCCCCTTGGGGCTATAGCTCAGTTGGTAGAGCGCTTGCATGGCATGCAAGAGGTCAAGGGTTCGAATCCCTTTAGCTCCACCAAGCCGCCGATCGGCGTGCTTCGGAAGGAGAGGAGCCCCACCCGTGGCCGAGCAAGACGAGCGACTCGAGCGGTACAACCCGACCGAGATTGAGCCGCGCTGGCAGCGCCGCTGGGAAGAGCTTGGACTCCACACCACCGACCTCACCGACACGAGCAAGCCCAACTACTACCTGCTCACGATGTGGCCCTACCCCTCGGGCGACCTGCACATTGGCCACTGGTATGTAAAAACCCCAACCGACGCCATCGCGCGCTACAAGCGCATGCAGGGCTTCAACGTCTTCTATCCGGTGGGATTCGATGCCTTTGGACTCCCCGCCGAAAATGCCGCGATCAAGCGCAAGATTCATCCGCGCGATTGGAC
The DNA here is from genome assembly GCA_037128565.1 of bacterium. Lineage (GTDB taxonomy): Bacteria > Chloroflexota > Limnocylindria > Limnocylindrales > Limnocylindraceae > Limnocylindrus. The sequence goes on along the minus strand of JBAXWE010000035.1, from coordinate 4,957 downwards.
CGTCGCCAACATGGAAAAGATGCGCCTCCAGTTCCGCATGATGGGCGCCTCATTCGACTGGAACGCAGAGGTCGTCACCTGTGACCCGATCTACTTCCGCTGGAACCAGTGGATCTTCCTCAAGTTCTACGAGAAGGGTGTCGCTTATCGCAAGCAGGCGCCGGTCGACTGGTGCCCCTCGTGCCAGGTGACCCTCGCGCGCGAACAGGTCGAAGGAGTTGATCGCGTCTGTTGGCGCTGCTCCACCCAGGTCACCAAGCGCGACCTGACGCAGTGGTTCTTCAAGATCACCGATTACGCTGACGAACTTCTCTCGTTTGAGGGGCTGAGCTGGCCAGAGCCGATTCGTACGATGCAGACAAATTGGATCGGTCGCTCCGAAGGTGCCGAGGTTGACTTCACCGTCGCACCTGCGGCGCATCACACGGGCGGCGAGAAGCTGCGCGTCTTCACCACGCGCCCCGACACGCTCTACGGCGCGACCTTCATGGTGCTCGCACCGGAGCATGAGCTCGTCGACACCATCACCACGCCAGAGCAGCGCGCCGCCGTCACCGCCTACATCGAGGCGACGAAGCGCAAGACCGAAATTGACCGACTCACCACCACGAAAGAGAAGAGCGGTGTGGCCACTGGTGCATTCGCGATCAACCCAGTGAACGGCGAGCAGATTCCCGTCTGGATCGCCGACTATGTGCTCGCCGGCTACGGCACGGGCGCAATCATGGCGGTGCCAGCGCACGACGAGCGCGACTTTGAGTTCGCCCAGCAGTTCGGTCTACCGATCGTTCCCGTCGTTGCACCAGCAAACCTTGCCGCTACACCAAACGACGTACCGCTCCCGTATGTGGAGAAAGCCGAAGGTGCCGCCGTTGCCGTGAACAGCCCCGCCTGGAACGGCGCCGCCTGGCCTGAGTCGCTCACCAAGGCGATCGCCCATCTCACCAGCACGAAGAGCGGCGAGAAGAAAGTCACCTATCGCCTGCGTGACTGGTTGATCAGCCGCCAGCGCTACTGGGGCACACCGATCCCCATCATTCACTGCGCGACCTGCGGCCCGGTTGGCGTGCCAGTAGAGCAGCTGCCCGTCACGCTTCCTGACGACGTTGATTTCAAGGCGACCGGTGAGTCGCCACTGAAGACCGCCACCGCGTGGCTCAACGTGCCCTGCCCGAAGTGCGGTGGCCCTGGCCAGCGCGAGACCGACACGATGGACACCTTTGTCGATTCGTCGTGGTACTGGTATCGCTACTTGGCGCCAAAGAACGAGCTCGGCCCCGTTGATCGCAAACTCGTTGACACCTGGTGTCCGGTAGACCAGTACACCGGCGGTGCCGAGCACGCCGTGATGCACCTGCTCTACTCGCGATTCTTCACCAAGGCGATGCGTGACCTTGGGCTGATCGGTGAGTCAGAGCCGTTCACGCGCCTCTTCAATCAGGGGCAGATCCTTGGTGCCGATGGTGAGCGCATGTCGAAGTCGCGCGGCAACGTGCAAGACCCTGACGAACTCGTCAACCGACATGGCGCCGATGCGGTGCGACTCTTCTTGATGTTCATGGGCCCATGGGATCAGGGTGGCGCCTGGTCGTCGAGCGGCATCAGCGGCATGGTGCGATTCCTTGGCCGCATCTGGACCCTCGCCCTCGACCCACACGGCAAGGAGCCGGGTGATCCGAACTCTGGCGTTCTGCCAGAGGGCCAGGATCAGGCGGCGGGTGAAGCTGCCGTTCGACGCGCCGCACATAAGGCGCTCGGCGGCGTCGGCACCGACATCGAAGCCTTCCGCTTCAACACCGCCGTCGCGAAGCTCATGGAGCTCGCCAACGCGCTGTTCCCATATCGCGGCAGCCCCGTTGCTGGCACCGCGGCGTGGAACGAGGCGATTCACTATCTACTCGCCGGCATCGCCCCAATGGCGCCACACCTCGCCGACGAGATGCACAGCCGCGTGCAGGCGGCCGCGGGCATCAGCGCCAGCGACTCGCGCTGGACCTCGATTCATCAGTGCCCATGGCCAACCGTCGACAGCAGCCTGCTCACCGAGAGCACCCGCGAGTTGCCGGTGCAGGTCAACGGCAAGCTGCGCGACAAGCTCACCGTGAGCGCCACCGCAAGCGAGGCCGAGATCGAAGCGCTCGCCCTCGCCTCACCAAAGGTGCAGCTCGCCCTTGAGGGGCGCGCGCCAAAGAAGGTCATTCACGCCGGCGGGCGTCTCGTCAATATCGTCGGCTAGCGAACGGCGCAGTCGCGCCCTCGCCTAGGGCGTTGGTACTAGGGCTGACCGTTGAGCAGCGCCAGCATGGCGGCAACGTCAACGTTCGCCGCCATAAGGGTGCCGCCTACGCCAGGCGTCAAGACGATCGAGTCCAGTGGAAGACCGCCCGTTGCCGAGGAGCCCTCAAACTTGCCGTCCTTAATCAACTCCTGAAGCTGAGCCGCAAGTTCGTTCGAAATCGTTCCTGTAAGCGCGGCCACCTTCTCAGTACCAACTACTGTCAGGTTAGTGAACTCAGAAAATTCGTCCGCGGTCATCGAGAAGTGTGTCCCCTCTGGGAGGACGAGCTTGCCGGAATTTGCACTGGCCACGAGGCCATTGATGTCGTCAATGCCGAGGCCGCCAAACTCAACAACAAGGTTCTTCGCCTTTAGGCCGCTGCTGGCGGCAATCGAAGCGGGCAGTGTCGGCATGGTGAGCTTTGCACCGTCAGCGTGGATTTCAATGATGGCGCCCTCGAGGCCCGCCGCTTGCAGCTTTTCGGTCGCAATATTATTGATGGCTGGAGTAATGACCAGCACCCACGCGCCCACAAGCACGCCGAAAATCACGCCAAGGGCAATCAGGGCCTTGCGCTTCTTGCTCATCTTCTTCTTCTTTGGCTGTGTCTCTCCGTCGACGGTTCCCTTGGCCATGATGTGCCTCCAGCTAGCGGGCTGAACCAGATTCCCTGGTTGACAGTTGGCACACTGTACGCGACCGCCACAGATAACAACAGCCCCCACCCGAAGGTGGGGGCTGCCATATGCGCCGAGCGCGAAACGCTACAGGATCTTCTTGGCGGCGCTGACGCGCACCGTTACCCCGGCGGTCGAGGTCGCGGTGACCTTGACGCGAATGTAGCCGGCGGTCTTGTCGGCAGCCAGGAGCTTGTAGGTGCTCTTGGTTGCCCCAGCAATGACCGTGCACGTGCCCGGCACCGTGGCTTCCGCCACTCCCGTCGCCGTGCAGCGGTACCACTGGTACGCATAGGTTGGCGTTGGGGAACCCGTCCAGGTGCCCTTCGCCGCGGTCAGGGTTCGCCCAACCTTCACCACACCCCCAACGGTGGGTGGTGCGCTGGCCGTGCTCACCGGGGCGGTACCGACGACCGCCGTGGCCTTGGAGAACGAGAAGAGCTGCCCACCATCACCCGTGCCGCCACTGCGCATGCGCAGGAACTTTCCCTTGTCAGCGGTGACTGGCGTGTAGGTGAGCTCGTTAGCGCCGCTGATTGCCGAACAACCCGAAGGCGCAGAGACGGACGTGTACTGATCAACCGCGGCACCCGCCTTGGTGCAGCGATACCACTGCGGTCGGAAGTAAGCGCTGATGCTCGTCCAAGTGCCGCGCGTACCCGTGAGCTGCACACCAACAGCAGCGAAGTCACCAGTCACGACCGGTTTCACCGTAGCCGCAGGTGCATCGACCCAGAAGTCAGTTGTAGTGAGGGTGACGTTTGACCAGGAAGCGTGAACATTGCCCGGAGCATCCAAATCTTCGCAACCAGTCGCACGGAAGGCGAGGTTCACCGTTGTGCCTGCCCACGCGGTCACATCAACATCGATGTGTCCGCTGCTATTGGCAACAGGGGTCAGCGCATTCTTGAGCAAGCCGAGCGCCGGCGAGCCAAACCACGACTGCCCCGAAAGGGTTGAGTCAACAATATCCACGCGAAATTGGCGGTTGTTCTCTGAGATTGGATTACCGACACAGGCCATCGTCCCGCCCACCTTCAGAGCTCCAGCGGCAATAACCGAATAATCAAAAGAGATAGTCGACCGCATGCCAGCTGGCAGGGCAATCGGTGCATACACCGCTATTGCCGATTCAATGTCGGAAAACGCGTTGCCCCAGAACCCGCCGCTGCAGCACGTGGGGACGCCGCCGTTCTCCTGCCGCACCTTCGTATACCCCGTCCCATCAATCGTGGTGACAATTGGGTCAGCAGCGCGCACCTGCGCAGGTGCGAACGCCATGGCGCCAACGGCGAGTGATGCTGCGAGCAGCAGCTTCAAGATTTTCAGAGCCTTCATAGATCTCCCTGCATCAGAAGACCCAACTAGAACGCAGAGTTCAGAACGCTGAAGCCTGGCGGGCACTCCAATAGCGGCACGATAGGTGAGATCCCACCCAGGCGCTAGGGGATCGCACGCTGGCGGCCTCTGCGCCCCTGCACAAGGTGCCGCCCTGATGGGAGTACCCTTACCCCAACGCGGCAGCCTGCCGCAGGGGCTAAGGAGGGTTCATCGTGGGTGAGGTCAAGATTGGCGCGCTGGTATGGCCGCAGTTCACCGAGTGGAAGTCGGTCAAGTCGATGGGCGTGACCGCCGATCGCGTGGGCTTCGACACCCTCTGGACGTGGGACCACGTCTACCCAATCATCGGCAATCCGAATGGCCCAATGTTCGAGGGCTGGTCAACGCTTGTCTCGTGGGCCGAGAACACCTCGAAGATTCGCATCGGCCTGATGGTCGGCGCGAACACCTTCCGTGAGCCAACCCTTACGGCGAAGCTCGCCACCACTCTCGACCACATCTCTAACGGTCGCGCCATTCTTGGTGTGGGCGCCGCCTGGTTCGCAGAGGAGCACGAGCACTTCGGCCTGAACTTTGGTGACGGCTTCCCAGAGCGACTCCGCTGGCTCGGCGAGGCCCTGCCAATCATGCGCGGCATGCTCGACGGCACCGAACCGACCGC
>JBAXWE010000034.1:0-11229 GCA_037128565.1 bacterium | reverse complement strand
TGCCAGATGCAAGCCGGGCATCGCTGTGTCGCGTGCCAACACACCGGTAGGTGCGAATGAGAGCACCCCCTCGGTGCCAACTTCACTCCGGCGATCAGCGTCAAGCAAGAATCGCCGGAAGCAGGGGTGCCATCCCGCTGTCACGAGTTGTTCAACCTCGGCCGTAATCGAAAGCGTCATCGTGAGGGCGCCGGCTGCGGCGTTGCCGCTCAGCGCGGCCGACACTTCGGCGCGCGCGTTGAGTGGCCAGCCCGCAGCACCGTTCAGTGGCGCGTACATCACCGCCGACCTGCCGTCGCCAGCAACGCCCTGCTCGTTTGCGGCGCTCTGATAGAGACGGCCGTGAAAGGCGTGATCGCCCCAGGTCGGTGGGAACTGATGCGTGGCGCCAGTGAGATCGGTGAAGGTGGCGTTCGCCATGCGGCCGGCCCACGGCGCCATCGGAAAGATCCCCCAGGTAGCGGCGTGGCCATTCTCGCGAACCAGCAGCTCGCGGCCAGCTACCACCAAACTGCCGACGCGAAGTCCAGCATCTGGCAGGAGCGTGACCGACACACCGTCGACGGTTAGCGTGATCGACGTTGCCTGCAGGAAGTCCGGAATCTGCGCAAAGGTTTCTGCTACCCCCGACGGAAGTAGGTGCGGGTGTCGTGCACTGCGAATCATCGTGTGACGCCGAGTGGTGCCATGACTCCCCCTCCAATGCGCAGCAGATCAGCGGGTGAGAGTTCAATCGAACGACCACGCTGCCCCGCCGAGACGACGATCGTAGCGTGGGCGCTCGCCCCAGTATCGAGCAGCAGCGGCAGCGGTCGCTTCGAGCCGAGTGGGCTCACGCCGCCGGGAACGTAGCCGGTGACGCGACGCACGCTCTCGGCGTCGGCGAGTGCGGCGCGCTTGGCGTGCAGCGCCGCCGCGACCGCCTTCTCGGAGAGCTCGCCGCTGCTTGGCACCACGGCCAGCGCAAAGTGCATCCGGGAATCCTTCGCCCCTTCTATAGAGAGGACGAGCGTCTTATAGAGACGATCTGGTGCGATGCCGAGGGCGGCGGCGGCCGCGTCGCCGTAGGCGATGCGCTCGCCACGATGCTGCTCCACACCGCTGAGCGGCTCGAGCTCGTACTCGTGCAGCGTGAAGGGGACGCCGTGCTCAGTGAGCAGCGCGACCGCTGGCGTGCCTCCGCCCACGAGGGCTACTCCTTGGCGGCGAGCGGGATGCGCACGATCATGCGCGCGCCGCCACCAACGGCGCTCTCCGCAGCGATCGTGCCGTTATGGGCACTGGCGATAGAGCGGGCAATGGCGAGGCCGAGCCCTGCACCGCCGTGGCTGCGCGCCTGCCCCGACCCACGATAGAACGGCTCGAAGATGCGTTCACGCTCAGAGAGCGGCACGCCAGGTCCTTCGTCGTCGACCCAGATCTCCGCAAATTCGCGGCTCACGCTCGTACCGATCGTGATCGAACTCGCCGTCGGCGAGTGGCGGATCGCATTCTCGACCAGGCCGAGCAGCAGTTGAATCAAGCGATCGGTGTCGCCCGAGATAGTGAGGCGCTTGCGACCGATGTTGGCGCGCAGACCGAGGCCAACGCGCTTGACCATGGGTCCGGCACGTTCGATTGCCTCGCGTGCCACGTCATCAAGATTGATCGGATGCAGATCGACCGTGACAGTGCGGCCGCTCCCAGAGGCGTTCGTCTGGCTGCTGGAGATGGTGAGCAGGTCGGCGCTCAGTCGGCCGAGTCGCTCCGACTCCGCGGCGATGCCGTGGAGCAGCTCCATGCCGGCAGGTTTCACCAGGCCCTCACGCTCGAGAATTTCCGCGCTCGAGAGAATGACTGATGCGGGGGTGCGCAGCTCATGTGAGGCGCTCGCCACTAGGGCACGCTCGCGCGCTGCGGCGGCGGCGATCGGCGCCAAGGCGCGACGCGCGATCAGCAGGCCCACGAGGAGTGCTCCGCCGAGTGAGACGATGGCGACCAAGATCAGCGAACCGAAGAGGTTCTGCCGTTGTGCATCGCGCACGTCGAGGCGACCAGCAACCTGCACGTAGCCGAGCACCTTCCCCGTGGGGTCGTCTGGATGGCGGATTGGCGTCGTGATGATGCGGAACTCAGATCGCCCGATTAAGACCGTCTGTGACGATGGCCCGGTCTGTGCCCCTTGAATGAGGGTGATCACGGGGAAATCGGCCGTCCCGCCGGCGGAGCCCGCGAGAATTGCACCATCGGCGCCAAGCACCGCCCACGGCCCGCCCGCGCCAAACTCTTCGCCACTAATGCCAGGTGGAATCGACGGGGGCGCGTCCGCGCGCACAACCGTCAACGTCACTCGATACGTCGCGTTGATCACCGCCGGAGCGAAGCCGCTATCGCCATCACCTCCGCCCCCGTCATCGTTGCCGTCCCCGGGCGACATGCTTGGGGGCGGCAGGCCACCACTTGGGTCTGGTGATTGATGCTCTTCTGGTGACTCTGATTCGCCTGGGCCTTCAGAGCCCTCAGGTGAGGCGCTCGGTGTTGGTGAGCGACCTGGGCCCGGCGAGGTGTCAGGGAGTGGCGGCAGGTACTCTTGGATCTCGAGCACGATGCGGTCGGCGCGAGCAAGGAGGGCGTTATCAAGGCCCGCATCCAAGGCGCTGTTCCCCGCCACTGCCCCACCAACACCAACAACCGCCACTACGAGTGCGGTGGCGCCAAGAATGAAGATGGAGATCTGACGGCGGGTGCGCGCCAACAGCGCCTCAATCCCTTCGCCGCTGAATTCGTCGCCGAGGGGCATGACTACTTCTCTTTCGGTGCTTCGGCCAAGCGATAGCCCACGCCGCGAACCGTCTTCAGAAGATTGTCAAAACCCGCCTCTTCAAACTTCTTCCTCAGGTAGTGCACATAGAGGTCGACAACGTTTGAGTAGACATCGGGCTCGGCACCCCAGACCTCGTCAAGGACCTGCTGACGCGTAAGGGCGATGCCGCGATTGCGGATCAGATACGCGATCAGCGCGTATTCGCGGGCCGACAGGTCGATCACCTTCTCGCCGGCAGTCAGCGCGTGTCGCCCCTCATCAAGGAGTAGGCCCGGCACCACCTCGCGTTCAGCCTCGCCGCTCGCCGACATCTCACCGCGGCGACCGAGGGCGCGCACGCGTGCCAGCAGCTCGGTAGCAGCGAACGGTTTGGTCAGGTAGTCGTCGGCTCCAGCATCAAGCCCCTCAACGCGGTCGTCTACCGTTCCAAGGGCGGTAAGCATCAGGACGGGTGTAGTGTCGCCAGCGTGACGCTGGTCGCGCAGAATTGATGAGCCCTCAAGGTCGGGGAGCATGCGATCGAGAATGACCAGGTCCCACGATGCCGACTCCCAGAAGGTGACGCCGTCGGCGCCGGTGGCGGAGAGCTGCACAGTGTGGCGCTCAGCGCTGAGGAGCCGCGCAATGAGCGGGCCAAGTCGCGCGTCATCTTCAATGAGGAGAATCTTCATATTCTGATCGTGGCGCGCAGCGATGAATCGGTCAAGCGAAACGGCTCGCATCTTTGAGATTTCACATCTGCATGCAGCACGATCTGGTGTGCACAGGAGTGGTGCGCCCTGAGGGACTCGAACCCCCGACCCTCTGGTCCGAAGCCAGATGCTCTATCCGCTGAGCTAAGGGCGCCTGTCTCTATCTTCGCTTAGTTCGCCAGATCACTGGTGATACTGGTCGGGGCGAGAGGATTTGAACCTCCGACCTCGTCGTCCCGAACGACGCGCGCTACCAAGCTGCGCTACGCCCCGACCGATCCCGCACCGCGGGAGGGGAAGGATAGCCGATTGACGCTACCCTTCGCCCATGAACCAGGCTGCGAACGAGGTGATCCTGCAGGTCGCACTGACCTTCGATCACGACGCCATTAGTTCCGATGTTGAGAAGGGGCACCGCCCCTTTGATCGCTCCATCGGTGAGTTCGGCCCGCGCGTTGGCCTCCCCCGCATCCTTGCCATCCTGGCGCGCGAAGCGGTCCCCGCCACCTTCTTCGTTCCGGTGCACACCGCACACACCTGGCCCGAGAGTCTCGCCGCCATCGTTGCCGGCGGTCATGAGGTTGGCTGCCACGGTTGGGCCCATGAAGATCACGCCGCCCTCCCCGCCAACCAAGAGCGCGACCTGATCGTTCGCCAGAAGGATGCCCTCACGGCGGCGGCACAGAGTGCTGGCTACACCTCCCCCATCGCGGGATTCCGCGCCCCCTACTGGTCACTCTCCGAACAGACCCTGCGCTTCGTTGAGGAGGCGGGCTTCACCTACGACTCATCGCTCGCCTGGGAGGAGACGCGCATCACCCCCGTGCGCCATGGCGACAAGCACGCCATTGAACGCTCAACCCTCGGCACCGACGGCACGCTACTCGAAGCGCCGATCAGCCACTGGCTCGACGACTGGCCCTGGTTCGAACCGGGTCGTGGTGGCGGACCCGCCTCACCACCGAGTGCCTTCGCCGAGGTGGCCCTCGCCGAGCTGCGCCTGGCGCATGCACGCGCCCTCGCCGACAAGAGCCTGCGCAGCGGTGTGCTGACCTACACCTTCCACCCGGAGTGCATTGGGCGCGGCAGCCGTGCCGAGGTGCTCGAGGCGATCATTGCCGCCGGGAAAGCACTCGGCGGCGTGCACTTCACGCGGCTAGATGCCGCTGTACACGCCGCCAAGTAACGAACGCTTAATCGTCGGGGTTCGCCCCGATCTGCCTTAGTAGAGCTCGAGGTAGCGCTCAACCTCCCAGTTCGAAACGTGCGTGCGGTACTCATCCCACTCGGCCTGCTTGGCGTCCAAGAAGTGCGAGAGGATGTGCTCACCGAGCGCGCCACAGATGACTGGGTTCGCCTTGAGCTCTTCGATCGCCTCGATCAGGCTCCCTGGCAGCTCCTGGATCCCCTTCTGTGCAACGCGCACAGAATCCATCTCGTAGAGCGACTCCTCGACCGGGTCTGGCAGCACCATCTTCTTCTCGATGCCGTCGAGACCCGCGGCGATCATCACCGCGAAGGCGAGGTACGGGTTCGCCGATGGGTCTGGGCAGCGCAGCTCCATGCGCGTTGCCTCAACCGAGCGGCCCGCTGAAATCATCGGCACGCGAATGAGTGCCGAGCGATTGCGTCGTCCCCACACCAGGTAGGTTGGCGCTTCGTACCCTGGAACAAGTCGCTTGTACGAATTCACCGTTGGGGCCAACACGGCGATCATCGAGCGCGCGTGCTTCAAAATGCCCGCCATGTACGACTTCGCAATAGGCGAGAGGCCGTACTTATCTTTCGCGTCGTAAAAGACGTTCTTGCCAGTCTTCAGGCTTGCGAGGCTCTGGTGCGTATGCATCCCTGAACCATTGATGCCAAAGATCGGCTTCGGCATAAAGCTTGCATACAGGCCATGCTGCTTGGCGATCTCCTTCAGCGCGTACTTAAAGGTCGTGGCGTTGTCAGCAGTCGCCAGCGAATCGGAATACTCAAAGTCAATCTCGTGTTGACCTGGTGCCACCTCGTGGTGCGCTGTTTCAATCTTGATGCCAAGCGCCTCGAGTGCGTCGACCATGTCTTGGCGAATGTCAATGCCCTGGTCACCAGTGAAGTCGAAGTAGCCGGCCTTATCATGCGGCTTCGTGACTGGGTGACCATCAGCGCCATACTCAAAGAGGAAGAACTCCAACTCTGGACCCATGTTCACCTTGTAGCCGAGCTTCGCTGCGCGCTCGACCTGGCGGCGCAGCGCACCGCGCGGGTCACCAGCAAAGGGTGAGCCGTCGGGAAGGAGCACATCGCAGATGACGCGTGCCGTGCCTGCACCACTCTCGGCGGGGGCCCACGGAAGAATGCGCCAGGTGCTCATATCAGGGCGAAGCATCTGGTCGCTCTCGGCAATCCGAGTGAAGCCCTCGACGGACGATCCGTCGAACCAGGTGCCGTGCTTGATCGATGCGGGCATCTGATGGATCGGGATCTGCACGCTCTTGGTAATGCCATGCAGGTCCACGAACTGCAGCTGCACGGTGCGAATGCCCGCCTTCTCGGCTTTGGCTACGGTGGCGAGTGCGGCCTTCGTTTCGGCCTCGGTGCGTGCTCCATACCCCTTCGACATAATCCCCCTCCGCCGGGCAGTGCCCGAATCTTGTGCGTACGGCACAGATTTCACCCCCTGCAAGCCAGGGGAGAAGCCGTCTGGGGGAGAATACGGCGTTTCTGGTGGGCCTGTATGCGGTTTAAGGGGTGGCTAGATTGTGATCTTGCACAAAATCGGAGCCCTTTCGCCTACTGAAGGATCCAGCCCTTACCAACCGAGGCGCGCACGATCTTCTCCTTCTGTACCAGGCGACCGGCCGAGTAGCCGAGGCGCTTCAGGGTGACTGTGCCCCCCGAGGAGACACTGGTGAAGAAGAGGTCGAGGATGCCGTCGCCGGTCCAGTCGCGGGCCACGAGCGTCGGTGCGCTCCCCGATGCACTGGCCTTCCACACCTCAATCGGGCTCCCCCACGCGTAGTTGCGAGTGCCGACGGTAAAGGTGCCTGCCGCCGCGCTGCTCCGCACCACCGCGGCCCATGGGGCGCGGATGCGAACTTCGGTGCCCGCGGTGGCAGTAGTTAGGTCAATCGTTGGATTCAGCGTGGCAAGGCCGGCAGCATCGACCGTGACGCCAATCGCTGCGGCACGTTCCGCGACGCTCTCCCAGGTGTCGCTCGCCCGGAGCCAGTCCGTCTCACCCGCGAGGATGCGCACTGGCGCTGCTAGATATAGCGTGCTCTTCGCCGAATAGACGCAGACGGAATCAACGGGCACGTTCACCGTCTTCCCGACCACCAGCACCTTCGCTTGATTTGTCACCGTTGCGCTCTTTGGATTCATGGAGAGCAGGCAGGCCTTACTTCGGCCAACGCGGGCGGCAATCTTTGTGTAGGTATCGTTCTTTTTAATCGTCTCGGTGCGAATTGGACCAGAGTTCAGCGCTATGAACTTCGCCAGCTCGGCGCTCCCCTTCTTATAACCGAGCCGCGCAGCAACTTTAGCCAGGGTGTTCTCGCCGCTGCGCACCGTCGTAGTTTGCGCAGGGGCTACCTCGGGCGTAAACACCAAATCGGGATTCACGACCGGCAGACTTGCCGGATCAGAAACTTGACTCATGGATAGGCGGACGATGTGCGCAATACCTTTCAAGTCGCGATAGCTTAGGTAGAGCTCTGCGCCGGTATCACCCAGCGCATCGGCCGCGGTCACGCTCCAACTAGTTGCGATCGGCCAGAGCAGCGCCCCCGGCGTGCTCAGCGCGCCAAGCGACCACTGGGTGCTCGGCGTGAAGCTCAACGTTCCCGAGGCCTGTGACGCCATAAGGGCGCCGTCACTGGCGCGCCACAAGACAGTGACGTCGGGAACGCCATCACCAGTCACGTCGCGCAGTACCGTCACGGCATCGCTCCCGGTGGTGCTCTCAAGGAGCTGTGTCGGAGCACTATCGGCATTGACCTGGAAGAGCCGGACGCGAGCAGAAGCAGCGTCGACTGGGTCAGGGGTGCGCTCCGTAATAAAGAACTCCTGAATGATGTCGGCCGAGGTGTCGGCCACATCAAGTGTGAGATTCGCCGTCGTGTCAAAGCCCGTATAGGCGTCGAGGATCGTGACTGAGGTGCCGAGTACGCCGCTTGAAATCGGTGTCTTGACCAGCGTTGTCGCACCGCTCGTCGCACGCCAGAGGCTGAGGACAGAGAGACCGCCATCGCGTTCAGTACGGGCGATATCACGGTCAATCAGTGTGGCTCCCGCCAGCGCTGGAACCGTCCCTGGCGCTCGGTTACGGAGGCGGCCATTTTTTCCGACGTACTTATCCGACGAGAGGAACTTGATAGAGCCATCCGCGCCAATGGCCGTGAAGTCGCCCTTACCGTCGCCGGTAACGTCAATGCCTGGTGAGATGATCCGGTTCGGCTCAACCCAGTTGATGTGGTACTTGTAGGCACGTGAACCGGGCACGCTGTATGAGGTTTCGCCTGTGGCCGTGCCATCAACCGTATACCAGACGTAGCGAATGAGCTCTTCGACTGAGAGATTTCGCTCTTTCGCACAGCTATCAGCATTCATCACAAACACTGAAACGCCACGCCACTGTCCCGGCTGCTTGGCATGTCTCAATGGGATCCCGTTCTCGCCCGCGCGCGGTGCTTCAAGACAGCCGGTGAATGTTCCGCCACCGCCATCCCAACTTCCATAGAACCCTGGGTTCGCAAAGATCCAGCGCCCATCATCTTTTAGGCGCTGCACAGTGGTCCCCCACGTGGCATCCACCGCAGCGTTATAGCGAGCGGTGCTTCGGCTGCCAGAGGTCCAGCCTGGCTCGTAGATGCCACCGGTGCGATAGATCTGATTAATCGATGGCTCGTCGGTCACATCGAAGCAGGAGCGTGGGGTGTCGGCTGGCAGCGAGGTGACAGGAACGATCCCGCCGCTCTCGTTATATACGGCGAGCGGTGCGGTGTAGTGGCCAGAGGCGTCGTCGCGTACCAGGCCGCCAATGCCGTCGTCGGTCAGGTCAGCACCGAAGCGAATGCGCATGGCGACTTTGATCTTGAAGTTCTCATCGGCGCGGTATGCACTGGATTTGCCATCGCGCCCGAACGATCCGTTCAGCGAGCCGTCATCGGCCAGGTCGCCGCGCACCCAGGCCTGCTGCGTAGCGTTGGTGCTTGAGACCGCCCACCAGTTGCGCTCGCCACCAGGGCGCGCCATCGTCCATGACCAGGCATTTTGCTTGATGGCAATCGCGGCGACACCCAGCAGGGCGTCGCTGTACGGACTTGACTTGTACTCGGTGTAGAACTCGGCAACGTGGGTGCGGTAGACGTAGAGCTTGAAGGGGATCTCCTCGACGACGCCGGAGTTGGTGCGCAACACGCGGATGGTGTCGGGGGGAGAGATCTGGCTCTTCCAGTCGGTGCAGGGCTTCTGTACGAACGCGGCCGCGGCTGTCGCAGGGGTCGGAGTAGCCCCCGCCACGCCCACCACGCCTGAGAAGCAGAGGATGGCGGCCCCTGCGAGCGAGATGGCTCGACGGAGCGTCATTCGTGATGCCGCCCTGTGTTCCATAGTGTGAGTCTACCGCCTGGGGGGTAACTGGACCTATGAGCCCTGAAGGGGTCGGACCTACTCGCTGAGGCTCCCATCGAAGCCACCCTCGGCATCCAGAATGCGTAGCGCAAGTGAGAGAGCAAGACGAAGGTCAGGTTCGCGCAGATCCCAACCGCTGACCTCCTCAATGCGCTTCAAGCGATACGCGGTGGTGTTGCGATGCACGCCCAACGAGCTGCTCGCCTCTGACGATCCCGGTGCATCGAGAATTGCACGCACTGTTTCAATGCGCTGTCGTCGCGCCGCAGCGGTACCAACGAGTAGTGGTGCGAGCAGCGCGAGGGCGAGACGTCGCCCTTCGGGGATGGTCATGACCGAACCGAGCAGCTGATGCGCCGGAAGTAGCTCGGCGCGAACAACCTGCTCACCACCACTTCCAGCGCGGCCACCGATGCGGCGCTCGAGCGACTCAAGCGCGGCGCGCGCCTCGGCTTCGGCGGCGGGCCGCGCCGACGCTTCGGTGAATGGTCGCGACACGGCAACCGGTCGCTTTAGTCGTTTGGCAACCTTCCGTGCAACCTCTGCCGCGCCGGGGTCGCTCGCGTCGGCGACGGCAATGATGCGCACCTCGAGACTCTCGTTGCTGCCGCGCAACATGAAGCGGCGCGGGCTCGCCAGCAGGCGCAGCTCGCGCCGTAGCGCTGGCACGTCGCTCTCGTGTGGTCGTGGCTGGCGCGCCGCAATGGCGACCCACGGTGGCCCCTCCGCTGGCAGGGTACGCACCTCGCCGCGCCCCGCATTGGCAGGGAGTTCTGCGGCAACGCGCACGATCTCAAGTGCGAGGAGTGGCGCCACACGCTCACAGGCGATGCGATCACGCTCGCCGACCGGCTCGTCGCCGAGCAGGATGATCGAGCCGGGTCGCTCTGAACCCTCGTCACCGAGCGGCGACTCTTCGACCCCCTCCTCTAGTTCGCGCTCGCCCTCAGGGGCACCAGGAACCGCAGGGAGCGGAATGCGCTGCCCAGTTGGTCGACTTTTAGAGAGGTATTGGGAGACCGCCTTCGCCGCGGCGGCGCTCGACGGCAGGCCGGCTGGAGCAACAACGGCGAGCGAGACGCCGCCGCGCGCCTCAAGGGCGACGGCGCGACCAATGAATGCGGCGAGGGCACCGACAAGCGCTTCAAGACCTTGGCCGTCGAGTGCGAGCGCAGCGATCTGGCGCTCCAACCCAACCGCCTGTCGCTCCAGTTCAGCACGACGATTGACGACTGCGCCAATGAGGCTGCGCTCGAGCTGTGCAGACTCCATACCGTGGACGGCAAGGCATGGGAGCCCGTTCTCTTCTGCGGCGTGCGCCAACTCCGTTCGCGCCTTCGCCTCGGCCGCGCTGACCTGTTCGTCACCGAGGAGGAGGATTCCAGTGCTGCCGCTCTCTGCAAGATATTCAACGAGATCAGCGCGCGCCTGTGTATCAGGAGCTGCAGCCGAAAGCAGCGCCAGTGGAATCAACGCGAGGTCGCCCGACTCCATTCCGTCAAAGGCCGGGAGGCGCATACGCATCACGCGCACCCACGTAACGGTTCGTGCCATGGATTCATCGCGCACCTTTGCAAGTGGGATGGCGTTCGGGAGCAGCGTCTGCACGAGCTCTCGCAGTGATGCCATTACGCCCCCTCTCCGGCTAGTCGATCGGCAATACGCCGAATGATGGCGCCATAGTGCACCGGGTCGGCACCCCGTTCCGTAAGGAGAACGATCGGCACCGTTGTGCTGCCAGGGCGAACCTGCAGCCAGAGGCGCGCACGTGGTCGGCGGAGGGTGAGCATGAGGCCGCTCATAATTAGCGCGGCGGCAACCCAGATAATGAGTGAGGCTGGATCACGTCGCGCAATGATCCCTGTATATGAGGTGATCTCGCGCAGATAGACGCTGAATCCTGCACCAGGCGCAGTGGCGACATCTCCTGCCGCAAGTACCGAAGCGAAGATCGTCTTGAGTGGCAGGCTGCCGTCGGCGGCAGGGGTGCCGCTCAGGTCAGGTGTGCTCGCCACCATGAACACCGCCGCCACTCCACTAGCGTCACGACGCAACTGCATCTCGATGCCGGCGCTGCTCCCAGGGATCGGCAGCGTCGCATACGGCGCACCCTCAACG
>JBAXWE010000033.1:0-11795 GCA_037128565.1 bacterium | reverse complement strand
TCAGAGACCTCGACGGGTACGGCGGTGCGCAGAGCCTCAAGCACCGTAGCTCCGTGGAGCCCCGCGGCGCGTACCTGAGCGAGATATCCAGGGACTACGCCACTCGCAATCTCCACATTGCCATCGAGAGCTGGGAGAAGCCCAGCGATGGTCTTCAGCAGCGTTGACTTACCAGCGCCGTTGGGACCCACAATTCCCACGCGCTCACCACGACGTAGGGCGAGACTGCGGGCGCGTGTGATTTCAACCTGCGCAGGCTCTCGATAGCCGATGGAAGCCTCGCTCAGTCGCAGTGGTTCGGCGGGGCCGCGCCCCGCGCCTTCCGCAGCAATCGAGAGGGTGACCGCCTTGCGCTCACGAACGACCGGCTCAATCGCTGCCAGACGTCGCTCATGCTCGTGCATCTTTGCGTACTTGCGATGGCTCCGATAGGTCTGAATCAGCTCGCGTTCCCGTTCAATCTCTTTTTCTCGTCGATCTGCATCGCGATCATCCCCCTCATCGGCGGCACCGCGCTGTTGCGCATAGGCACTGTAGTCGCCACGGAAGCGTGTCACGTGATGCGCGCGCACCTCCCAAACTCGATCAATGACCGCATCAAGAAATGCTCGATCGTGGC
Source organism: bacterium (assembly GCA_037128565.1). Lineage (GTDB taxonomy): Bacteria > Chloroflexota > Limnocylindria > Limnocylindrales > Limnocylindraceae > Limnocylindrus. Next base: position 11,176 of record JBAXWE010000033.1, on the reverse strand, counting down.
TCGCGACAATTAGTGCGCCGTGACGTGCACGGAGCGCACCCTCAAGCCACTCGATCGCCTGAATGTCGAGATGGTTCGTCGGCTCGTCGAGAAGGAGCAGGTCTGGATCGGCAATGACGAGGCGCGCTAGGGCGACGCGGGTTTGCTCCCCTCCGGAGAGTCGTGCAGGAGCCTCGCTATGCCGTGCCGTTGGGAATCCGAGTCCTCGCAGCGCGGCGCCAACCCGGTCTTCGAGGGCGTAGCCATCGGCGGCATCAAACTTCGTTCGCGCCTCTGCATATTCCGTTGAGCCCGCACGCCCATCTAGCTCCATCTCTCGAAGCGCAGCGGCTAGGGAGACGATTTCGGCGGCACCGCCGATCACGGCCTCAATCAGCGTTGGGGCGTTGAGCAGGTCAGGATCCTGGGCCGACTCCTGCGCGAGGAGGTTAATGCGTAGGCCCTTGGCATGCTGCACGCGACCCTGGTCGGGAGACTCAAGTCCGGCGACCATCTTGAGAAGGGTCGTCTTCCCTGCCCCGTTTGGTCCAACCAAACCGATGCGCTCTCCAGCGGCCACGCTGAGAGTGACCTCATCGAGAATGATGGCGGCGCCAATCTCGCGACGGACATCGCTCAACGTGATGATGCTCATGCCGCCTCCCCCTGGCGCGCCGAGCGTCGACGCGCCGCAGCACGCTCGCTACGCGTCGCACCGACCGTCTCTGGCGTCACCCGCTCACTCCAGCGGGGCCCGCGCACGGCGCGCGACACCACTGCGCGACCCGTACCGCGCGGCGGACGCTGGCAGGTACGACAGACATGGGTGCCGCGACCCCCAACAACCGAGCGCTGGATTGCCGCGCCACAACGGTGACACGGCTCACCAGTGCGCTGATAAACATCGAGTTGCTCCTGCATCTCGCCATCGCCATCAGGTGCCGTGTAGTCGTTGATCGAAGAGCCGCGAGCCGCAACGGCCTCGCTCAGCACGCCGACGACCGCCAGGTGTAGCGCCTCGAGCTGCACCGGGCGTAGCCTGTTGGCAGGGGTGAGGGGATGAATCTTCGCGCGCCAGAGCGCCTCATCGGCGTAGATGTTGCCGATGCCGACGATGTAGCGCTGGTCGAGCAGGAGGCTCTTGATGCGTGTCACACGATGCGCAATAAGCAATCGCATGGCGTCGGCGGTAAATGTCGCATCGAGCGGCTCGACACCATGGTCGGCGAGGAGCGGTGGCGAGTGTGGGTCAAGGCTTGAGGCGGCCTCACCGTCACTTCGCTGCGCAACGAGTGCAACGCGTCCAAATGCACGGACGTCGCGGAAGCGAATATCACGGCCATCATCCAACGTGAGCGAGAGGCGGACATAGGGATCACTCGCCGCACCGGCTGGCAGCACCAGCAGCTGCCCCGTCATGCGCAGGTGCACGAGGAGCATGATTCCGCCGGAGAGCTCCACGATGATCCACTTCGCGCGGCGTCGCGTACCAAGGATGCGTCGGCCACGAACCGCATCGGTGAACGAAGGAGCATCGGGGGTCGCAAGATTGCGCTCACGAAAGACCGTGGCGCCTGTAATAGTCGCACCACTGACGAGGCGCGCGAGATCACGGACGACCGTCTCGACCTCTGGCAGCTCAGGCACGGGCGGACCACGGCTTCATCTCGTCCCATCGCGGGCCGCTCTTCACCTCAACGGTGAGTGGCACATCCAGCGCGAGCGCACCCTCCATCGTGTCAACAAGGATTGGCACGAGGCGATCAACCTCATCGTTCGGTACCTCTAGCAGCAGTTCGTCGTGCACCTGCAGCACGAGTCGTGCCTTGAGGCCCGCCTCTGTAAGACGTGGCGCCAAACGGATCATGGCAATCTTAATCACATCGGCAGCCGTTCCTTGGATTGGATGGTTAATGGCGGCGCGCTCCCCTGCCGCGCGCAGTGCGGGGTTCCCCGCGCGGAGTTCAGGGATCGGTCGTCGGCGCCCGAGCTGCGTCGTGACAGAGCCGCTCGTTCGCGCCTCCTCCTTAATGGTGTCGATGTAGCGACGAATCCCCGGATAGCGTTCAAAGTAGCCGGCGATGAACGACTTTGCCGCATCGCGAGAGATGCCCGCACGCGTGGCCAAACCGAAGTCGCCCATGCCATACGCAATGCCGAAGTTCACCATCTTCGCCATGGCGCGCTCATCGGCGTTCACGTCGGCGGCTGGCTTGCCGAGCACGCGAGCGGCGGTGGCACGGTGAATATCCTCTCCAGCGGCGAAGGCGGCAATCAAATGTTCGTCGCGGGTAACGTGCGCCAAGATGCGCAACTCGATCTGGCTGTAGTCCGCCGCCACCAGGGTGTTCCCCTTCTCGGCAATAAAGGTGTTCCGAATCTTGCGGCCGAGCGCGGTTCGAATCGGAATGTTCTGCAGGTTCGGATCGGTGGAGCTGAGGCGCCCCGTCGCCGCCACCGCCTGCTGGAAAGTGGTGTGCACGCGGCCGTCACCCTCAACGAGCTTCGGCAGCGCCTCTACGTAGGTGCTCTGCAACTTCGAGACGGTGCGCCACTCCATGGCAATCCCAACGATCGGATGCTCCCCCTGGATCTCCTCCAGCACGCTTGCATCGGTCGACCAGGCACCCGTCTTCGTCTTCTTCCCCTTCGGCAGGTTGAGCTCCACAAAGAGGAGTTCGCCGAGCTGCTTCGGCGAGCCGAGCGCAACAGGGTGACCAACGGCTTGCTCGGACTCCCGCTCCAGGCGCGCAATCTCTGCAGTAAATGCCGTGCTCAGTTCACTCAGCGCGGAGCGATCAACGGCGACCCCCGCAATCTCCATGCGCGCGAGTACTTCGACCAACGGCAACTCGATCTCGCGATACAGGCGCAGCGTGCCGGCCTCGCGCAATTCTTCCGCGAGGGAACTGCGCGAGGCACGCGTCACGAGTGCGGCGAGGACCGCCTCCTGCAGGGGCTCGAGCCGGTCAGGGAGATCGGCACCGAGTCGCGCGGAGGCAACCTCCACGAGGCCAGGGTTACGCATCGTGACATTCACGATCCAGGTGGCCAGCGCTACGTCATCGACAAGGTGCGGCGAGGCGTCTGGTCGAATGCTCACCATGGCGCCAATGAGACCCTTCACGCCGAGGCCAGCAATCTCGCGGCCCGAACTTGCTAGAGATTCCAGCAGCGCATGCACCACGGCGCCATCATCAGCGGCGAGAATCGTTCCCGCGTCGTCGACAATCGCGATTGCTAGTTCCGCCTCTGGGCCGCGTCGGTCCGCACCTACACCACCAATGGCGAGGTGCCCCTCTGCCGCAAGGCCGCGGAACGCATCTCGCGCCTCATCGGCCGCGCGCAGAACGCGAATCCCCGCGGCGGCGAGGTCGCCACGCTTGACCTGTTCAATCTTGGAGTAGGCATCTGATTCGTCTGTCGCGATGCTTTCCACCTGGGTTGACCGACCCGCAGCGGTATTCCCCGCCGTCACCGCATCAAAATTAAACCCCAACTGTAGGTCGCTCGCAGGGCTCGTCTTCGGCGCAGCCTTTACGACTGGCGCAGCAGAGCCTCGTAGCGCAGCACCCGCCGCTGCGGCGCTGACCGCGGCATTGGCGGCGACGCGATCCTCGCCAGCGAGTGGCGGCAGTCGCTGTGCGAGCGCGCGGAACTCCAGGTCGCGGAAGAGGGCGAGCGCCGCTTCACGGTCATACACCCCAATTTCGCCGCCTGTTGCCGGCAAGGCGAGTGGCGCATCGCGATCAATCGTCATCAGCCCCTGGCCAGCAAAAGCTGCGTCACGATTCGCAGCGAGCGACTCTCGGATACGCACAGACTCAACCTCATCCAGACGCGCGTAGAGCTGCTCTAGGGAGCCAAAGGTTGCAATCAACTTGGAGGCGGTCTTCTCACCCACACCCGGAACACCAGGAATGTTGTCGGAACTGTCTCCCTTGAGCGACTTAAAGTCCACCATCTGCTCTGGAGTGAGGCCGTACCGCGCGAAGACCCGTTCTGGATCGTATTCAACGATCGCGTCAGCGCCACCTTTGGCGGTGTGCATCAGGTGCACCTTCTTGGTGACCAGCTGCAACATGTCGAGGTCGCCTGAGACGATGTGCACCTCCCAGCCGTCGCGCTCCGCCGCGGTGGCGATGGTGCCGATCACGTCATCCGCCTCGTAGCCGGTTGCCTCAAGGAGTGGGAGGCCAAGCGCTGCAACAAGGTCGCGAACGATCGGCACCTGGGATCGCAGTTCGTCGGGCATCGACGGCCGCTGTGCCTTGTACGCGGGGAATCGCTCGTGGCGATAGGTGGTGCCTGGGGCATCGAAGGCCACGATGGCACGCTCAGGATCCACGTCAGCCATCGTTCGCAGCAGGATGCTCGTGAATCCGTACGCCGCATTGGTCAGCTGGCCGCGGCTATTCGTCAGTGGCGGCAGCGCATGAAAGGCGCGATAGATCAGCCCATAGGCATCAATGAGGAGGAGGCGGCGCTTAGTCGGCATACCACGAGGGTACCGCAGGAGTGCAGGGCCCTTCGGCTAGGCGCGCCGCCTCCGCACGGTAACGATTGCGGCGGCAAGGCTCCCCCCGAGCAGAAGGAGTGCAGCCGCCGAAGCAATCGCGGCACCATCAATTTCGCCCGTCTCTAGGAGCTCATCGCCCTCACCACCCGCCTTCACATCGACTGAGGCCATTGGGACGGAACTCGAGGCGAGTGGGACAGCCCCAGCATCCATTCGCATGGCGCTCTCGTTTGCGCCCGCGAACTGGCTGGCGACGCCTCCAAGCAGGAGCGCCGCGGAGAGTGCGGCGCCTGCCAGGGCGCCACGCGGCGCGGCGCTCACCCAGCCAAAGAGGACGGAGCGCCAGCCGCTTGCAGCGCGCTGGGCCCGAGCCTCAGCGATGCGTGCAATCTCACTGCGCAGGGCGGGGTTAACGAAGGGGTCGCGGGCACGGCGGGGCTCACTGGCGCGATAGGCGCTCAGCGGATCGTGCTCAGGGGTGCGGAAGGCGTTATTCATCTCGCTCTCCCAACGATACCGGTGCACCAGCGGTTCCCGGCCGCAGGTCGGCGAGGAGGCGGCGCAGCTCTGCGCGCCCTCGGCTGATGCGGCTCTTAATCGTTCCCACCGATACCCCGGTCAGCTCCGCGATCTCTGCATAGTCATAGCCATCGACGTCGTAGAGGAGGATCGCCCGCCGTCGCTCCTCGGGGATCGCCCCGAGCGCCTTCGCTAAAGCGGCGATCAGCTCGTTCGCCTCAGCGCGCTGCGCCGGATCAGATGCCGCACCCGCCTGCGGCTCTGCGGCGACGCGTTCACGCTGCGCACCCTCCCCCGCCTCCTCGGGCGATTCGTTCGCGAACGGGAGTGTCGGGTGTCGACGCTCACGTCGCATGAGGTCGCGCGCGGCGTTCTCCACGATCCGCACGAACCAGCCCCGAAGATTGGTTGGCGCAACCCGGTCGAGGGAGCGGTACGCCGAGATCAGCCCCGCCTGCAGGGCGTCGTCGGCACTCGCCTCGCTCCCCGTGATGCGCAGCGCCATCCGCCACGCAAGGTCGAGGTCGGGGGTGAAGAGGTCGCGGAAGGCATCCTGGGAGCCCGCCCGGGCCGCAGCCAGCAGCGCCGTACGCTCCGCCCCCTCGCCTCCGCCTGGTCTGCTGCCTCGTGTCATGTGCCTAGTGTGCCGCGCCGCTAGGATCTATGGGTGCCGAAGTGGCGAAATGGCAGACGCAACCGACTCAAAATCGGTCGACTGAAAGGTCATGTGGGTTCGACTCCCACCTTCGGTACCAAAGCCACCGCCCCGCTACGATAGGGGGGCCGAAGTGGCGAAATGGCAGACGCATCCGACTTAAAATCGGCCGGTCGATGAGATCATGCGGGTTCGAGTCCCGCCTTCGGCACCAACGTCATCAAAGGGAGGGAACATGAGCGAGAAGGCATTTACCCCACGCGCCGATCGCCCTACCCTCATGCGCGAACACGCCGCCGCCCGCGCAAAGCGCACCGCAGCTTCTGCGGGCTCCGCTGAATGGCGTACCGCCGCTGCAGAGGTTGCAGCAATTGAGGTAGAGCTTGCCAAGTTTGAGGCGCTGCGCGAACCACCTGCCCGAGTCGCTCGCCCTGAGGCGAAGGGAAAGTAATCGACGCTCGGCCTAGCGGCCGATGATCGCTCCGACTACGAGTCCAACAAGGAGCGCGCCCATTGCCGGCCGGGAGGCGAGGAAGGCCGCGCCAACATGCCAGAGCGGCCAGAGCGGATAACCCACAGGAGCCTTTGCTGGTCGCGGTGCAGCAACAATCTTGAGTGCTGGGAGCGCGGAGATCGCACCGAGCCCGGCGAGTGGCGCAACGAACCACGGGAAAATGCCGATCGCAGGGATCGAGAAGATGGCAATCCCCACATAGCCTGCGGAGATCAGCACCGTCGTACATGCACGTGCGCGTCGCTCACCGATGCGCACCACGAAGGTCTTCACTCCACGTGAACCGTCAGCTTCGATCTTATCGAGATGCTTTCCAAAGAGGACAGCGGTGACGAAGAGCGCCCACGGCAGCGTGGCGATTAGTGCGGTCGCATCAACAGATCCGGTCGCTGCGAGATACGTGCCGCCGCCCATCAGTGGACCCCAGACGATGAAGGCTGAGAGCTCACCAAGGCCGCGTCGCTTGAGGCGCAGTGGTGGTTCGGTGTATCCCCACGAGAGGATCAGGCCGGCAATCGCGAAGGCGCCAAGGAGTGGCTCATTACGAACGACCATGGTGAAGCCGCCAAGGATTGCGGCCAGCGCAGTCAAGATGCCGATCGCAACAAGTAGCGTGCGGCTCGACATGGCGCCCGAGGCGATCGGATGTGGTGAGTAGTCGGCGCGCGGGTACCCGGGTCGATCGAGGCCGTCGTGGTAGTCGCGCCAGTCATTTGCCAGGTTGTTTGCCGCGTGAGCGAGGTTCGCGCCAAGGAAGGCAGCGAAACCGAGGAGGATGCCGCTGACGGCGTTCCCGCCAAACGAGGCATCACTGATCTTGCCGCTCCACCAGGCGAAGAGGAGGCCCTGCCCCGCGCCGAGAATCGTCAGCGGAAGGACCGAGGCGCGCGTGAGAAGAAGCGCTCGCGCAACAACCGACATGGTGCGCCAATCAACGCCCTCTGGGGCGGACTGTCGCAGGAGAACCGATGCGTAATCTTTGCTGCCCATGCCCCTATTCTCCCCTCTTCTTCAGAATTCTGCAGGGGTGGATCTTCTTCAGGTTGCGGGGGAGATCAGCTCCAACTCGATCCCGTCGCCGCCCACACGGTCACGCAAGATCGCAGGGAGCCCCGCATCCCAGGCAACACCGCTGCGCTGCTCCATCGGCAAGAGCTGGGCGCCTCCGGCCTGCGGGATGTGAACGACAACACGGGTCGCCCCTGGTCGCGCCCGTAGCTCCCCCTTCACGATCTCCATCGCGCGAATCGTCTCCTCAACAGTTTGGCGCGCCTTAAACTTGATATGCAGCACCGCGCCTGCGGGAACCTCTACTGGGTCGGGGTTCGACATGGCCCCGGCAAGTGGCTCCGCAGGTGGCACCTCTACCGCAACCGACGTGTCAAATTTGGCGGGTGCGGGTTCTGGAACGAGCGACGAATTCAGCTCAATCCCTTCAGGAACCATACCAACGGGAATTCCACCATTGGGGAGCGGCGCGGCAGAACGCTTCGAGAAGCGGCGACCACCGTTCGCAGCGGTGAGCTTGGCGCGGACAGCGTCGGCACTCAGGCGAGATGCCTCCTCCCACGGAACGACAGATTCGACGAGCACCGACCACTCTTCGCCGCGCTGCTCAGTGCGACCGCCGATCAGAATCCCCTCGCCCTCAATCCAGGCGCTCTTCGTTGACTCCCACACCTGTGGGAAGACCACGACCTCCATGCTCCCCGTGAGATCTTCCACGGTGACGATCGCCATGGAGGCGCCCTTCTTGGTAACCATCTGGCGAATGCTCAAAACAATGGCACCGAGGGTCGCCGTCTCATCGCGGAACGACTCATCACTAAAGTCGCCAACAAAGGTGCCCACGTACGGCTGCATCACTGGCGCGAGGGCGTTCATTGGGTGATCGCTCAGGTAGACGCCCATCAGCTCGCGTTCCCAACGCAGTCGTTCGCGCGTCGAGGCCTCCGTGACGTGTGGGAGTGCGGGGATCCCCGCCCCAGCAAGCTCTGGCATCGCATCAAAGAGACCGACTTGCCCCGCCGCACGCTCACGCTGCGCACTGGATCCGCCAGAGATCGCGTCATCAAGGGCGAGCAGAATCTGCGCTGGATGGCCGAAGCGACGGAGCGCCCCCACCTTCGCCAACGCCTCAAGGACGCGCTTGTTCGCGAGGCGAAGATCAATCCGCTCACAGAACTCCTGCAGCGAGGCCGCCTGCTCCCCCGCCTCACGCGCCGCAACGATGGACTCAGCGGCAGTAGCGCCAACATTCTTGATCCCTAAGAGCCCAAAGCGGATCGCCTCACCCTCTGGCTCGAAGTCAAGATTCGAGAAGTCGACATCTGGGGGGAGCACAGGAATGCCGAGGCGACGGCACTCGGCGATTGCCGCGGCGACCTTCTCCTCTTTACTGCGGAAGGCGTTCAACACGCTGGTCATGTATTCGACGGTGTAGTTCGCCTTGAGGTACGCCGTCTGATACGCGATGAGGCCGTAGCAAGTTGCGTGCGCCTTGTTGAATCCGTAGTTTGCGAAGGGCTCAAATGCCTCAAATACCTTGTCGATCGTGGCACGGGCAACCCCGCGCTCAGCGGCACTCGTGATGAACTCTTGCTTCAACCCCGCAAGCACATCCTCCTTCTTCTTGCGCACCGCGTATCCCAGGGTGTCAGCCTTCGGCCCCGAGAAGCCACCTAGGGCTGTCGCTGCCGCCATGATGTCCTCCTGATAGACGAAGACGCCGTAGGTGCGCTTAAGGAATGGCTCGAGGAGCGGGTGCAGATAGGTCACCGCCTCGAGGCCATGCTTGCGGCGGATGTAGGTCGGAATGTTCGCCATCGGACCCGGGCGATAGAGCGCAACCATTGCGGCGAGGTCGTAGACGCTCGTTGGGCGCAGCTCCTTGATGTAGCGGCGCATGCCGGCTGATTCAAGTTGGAAGATACCGGTGGTCTCCCCTGAGGCGAGGAGGGCGAAGGTCTTCCCATCATCTAGTGGGATCTTGTCGAGATCAATCTCAATACCGCGCGTCGATCGAATGCGATCAACCGCGGTACGCAGAATGGTGAGGTTCGCCAGGCCGAGAAAGTCAAACTTCAGAAGGCCAAGCGCCTCCACTCCGTGCATTTCAATCTGCGTCATCACCCCCTCGGAATTCGTCGCGCGTTGCAGCGCCATGATCTCCGTCAACGGCTCGCGACTGATCACCACGCCTGCCGCGTGCGTTGAAGCGTTGCGCACCACCCCCTCGAGTTGCTCAGCGAGCCCAATGAGCTGGCCATACTCCGCCCCCTCGGCGTAGGTGGCAAACTCGGGTGACTTTCGCGCGTCGGCGAGACTAATGTTGAGCAGGGCCGGCACGGACTTCGCGATGCGGTCAACCTCGCTGTAGCTCTTTCCGAGGACGCGCCCAACATCGCGGATCGAGGCGCGTGCCGCCATCGTGCCGAAGGTGATGATCTGGGCCACCCGATCCTCGCCATACTTTTGCGATACGTAACGAATCACCTCGTCGCGGCGACCATCCTCGAAGTCAATATCGATATCTGGCATGGTGACGCGATCCTGGTTGAGGAATCGTTCAAATGGTAGTTCGTAGTGCAACGGGTCGACCGGGGTGATGCCAAGCGCATACGTCACGATCGAGCCCGGTGCGCTCCCTCGGCAGGTCGTAGCGATCCCCTGCTCTCGAGCGAAGCGCACGAAGTCAGCGACGATCAGGAAGTAGGCGGCGTAGCCCATCTTGGTGATCACGCTGAGCTCGTACTCCAGCCGGTCACGCGCCGCCGCACTTGGCGTGCCGAATCGACGAACGAGCCCTCGTTCGGCCTCCTTGGTGAGCCACGTTTCAACGCTCTCGCCTGCTGGGACCTCAATGTCGGGGACGCGCGTGGTGCCGAGCTCCAGGTTGAAGTCCACCATCTCCGCGATCAGGCGCGTGTTCTTGAGGAGTTCGGGGCGATCGGGGAAGAGAGCTGCCATCTGCTCTGGCGATTTCAAATAGAAGTCGCCAGAGCCGAACTTCATCCGACCTGGTGTCTCAAGGTTGCTCGCCGTACCGATGCAGAGCAGCACGTCGTGCGCATCGCGCTGATCAGCGCGAACGTAGTGCAGGTCATTCGTTAACACGAGTGGGAGGCCCACCTCGGGGGCGAGACGGAAGAGCTGCTCATTGAGCCGACGCTGCTCAGGGAGTCCGTGATCCTGCACCTCTAGGAAGAAGCGCCCCTTCCCAAAAATTTCGCCGTACTTCCCGGCGAGTGCGCGCGCATGCTCCCAGTCATCAACCTCAAGAGCGCGCGCGATTTCGCCATTCAAACAGCCGGAGAGTCCGACGAGCCCTTCGGCGTTCCGCGCGAGATGTTCATGGTCCGTGCGCGGCTTGTAGTAGAGCCCCTCTAAGTGTGCATCGGTCACGATTCGGCAGAGATTACGATAGCCCGCCCCGCTCGTTGCAAGGGCAATGAGGTGGAAGGGCTGCTGGTCAGCCTTCCCCTCTTTGTCGTGCATGCCACGGCGAGCGACGTAGGCCTCAACGCCAATGATCGGCTTAATCCCATGCTGCTTCGCCGCCTGTACGAACTGGACCGCGCCGTACAAGGCGCCGTGGTCGGTGAGGGCGATGGAGTCCATCCCAAGGCGCTTCGTCTCCTCCATAAGCGCGTTCAAGTTGCTCATACCGTCGAGCAGGCTGAACTCGCTATGGACATGCAGGTGCGTGAAGTCAGTCTTAGCGCTCACGTGGGGCAGTCTAGCGATCGGCGTACTATCCCCCTATGGATGAGCAGGAACGCGCACGACTACGGGCGGCCATCGAGGCCGCCGAAGGGGGCGCCCCGGATCCCGCCGCAGCCGACGCGCTGATGCGGCGCATGCTGACGGAGAGCCGCACCATCGCGATCGTCGGCGCCTCCCCCCGCCCAGACCGCCCCTCGCACGGCGTTCTGCGCACGCTCGCCGCGGCTGGCTGGCAGATCCTCCCGATCAACCCTATGCCAGAGGC
>JBAXWE010000032.1:0-11835 GCA_037128565.1 bacterium | reverse complement strand
GCGCAACGATGGCGTCAAAGCCCGACGCCCAGATGCGATCAAAGTCGCGCGCGATAAGGGTGCGCACCTTCTGCGCCTTCACGTAGTAGGCATCGTAGTAGCCCGCGGAGAGTGCGTACGTTCCGAGCATGATGCGTCGTCGCACCTCAGGGCCGAAGCCGCGACCGCGTGTCTCGAGGTAGCCGTTGAGCAGGTCTCCACCGCCGTGCTTTGATGCGCCGTAGCGAATGCCGTCGTAACGGGCGAGGTTCGCCGAGGCCTCTGCTGGCGCAACGATGTAGTAGGTCGCGAGCGCATGCTCTGTGGTTGGGAGACTCACCTCCTCAACGATGCCTCCCGCAGCCTCGAGTGCGGCGACTGCGTCACGAACTGCACGCTCAACGCCAGCCTCCATACCGGCAACGAAGTACTCCTTCGGCAGAGCGAATCGCTTGCCGCGAATGTCGGATGCTGCGGCATCGCCGCTCGGGAGGTTGAGCAGCGCCGCATCAAGCGGACTACGTGAACTTGTGGCGTCGTGTGCATCGGCACCAGCAATCGTGTGCAGCAGGAGTGCTGCGTCCTGCGCCGTGCGCGCAAATGGCCCGACCTGATCAAGCGACGATGCAAAGGCGACGATTCCGTAGCGCGAGACGCGACCGTAGGTCGGCTTCATGCCAACGATGCCAGTAAGGCTGGCGGGCTGCCGAATGGAGCCACCCGTATCGGTGCCGATGGAGAGCGGGGCGTGGAACGCGGCAACGGCAGCAGAAGAACCGCCCGACGAACCACCAGGGACGCGGTCAATCGCCCATGGGTTCACCGTCTTCTTGTATGCCGAGAACTCTGTTGATGAGCCCATCGCGAACTCGTCCATGTTGGTCTTGCCAAGAATTACTGCACCGGCCTCTTTCAAGCGGGCAGCGATCGTGGCGTCGTACGGGCTGATGTAGCCCTCGAGGATTCGTGAGCCCGCAGTGGTGGGTGTGCCAGTGAGGTTGACGAGATCCTTCAACGCGACGGGGACGCCGAGGAGTGGTGGGAGTGCGTTGAGCGCTGCCGCACCAGCGGCACGAGCGGTCGCGTAGCGCGCATCGGCGCGATCGGCCTCAGCACGCGCCTCTTCGTGTCGCAGGTGCAGCCAAGCGCCAAGAACTCCGTCTTCACGTTCAATCGCGGCAAAGAGCTCGTCAGTGACGGCGCGCGAGGTTGCGGCGCCCGACTGGAAGGCGGCGCGCAGCTCTGTCGCGGTTGCGCGGCGTAGGCTCTCCCCGATCATCCGTCGGCCTCCTCAGAGAGGATCGCCTGCACGCGCACAAAGTCACCGCTCCGTGCTGGTGCGTTCTGTAGGGCATCGTCGACGGGGAGCGATGGCTCAGCAATGTCGTCACGCAGCGGCATCGCCTGCACGATCGTTTGTGCGCTCGGCGGCACGCTCGAGGTGTCGACGTCGGCGAGGTGGGCCCACTGCTCAAGGATGAGGTTGAGGTCGCCCTGGAGCTTCCCCAACTCGTCGCTGGTGAGGCCGAGGCGTGCCAGTGCGGCGACGCGTTCTACCTCGGCACGGGTCAGATCACTCATGCGTGAATCCTACCCGCCCGACGGCTCAACCCCCTAGGAGCGCGACGAAGCCCGCCTCATCAACGATCGCAATGCCCAACTTCTCAGCGGCGGCCCGCTTGGAGCCCGCCTTCTCCCCCGCCACGAGCAGTGTTGTCTTTGCAGTCACAGCATCGGCGACCGTGCCCCCCGCCGCAGCGATGCGATCCTGCGCCTCACGTCGGCTCCAGCCCGTTGCCGTGAGTGTGCCCGTCACCACCACCACCTCCCCTGCGAGCGGGCCGCCCGTCACAGCCGGCGTGACCGCAGCGGGGACGGCGACGAGCCCAGCGTCAAACAGGTCTTCGAGTGATTCGCCCGCCAGGCCAGTAGTGAACGCGGCAACAATGCTCTCCGCCACCACCGCCCCGACCCCTGCGATGGCGGTGAACTCCTCAGCAGTCATGGAGCGCAGCGTGGCGAGTACGGCGCGGCCCCAGGCTGCTCCGCTGGCCGCAGGGACACGACGCTGCAGCTCCGCTGCGAGATCCTTCGCCGTCGCTTCACCGACATGGCGAATACCGAGCGCAACCAGAACGCGCCATAGCTCGCGGCTTCGTCGCGCCTCGATCATGCCGAGCACGTTGCTAATCCGATTCGGCCCTTCGCGACGCGCGCCGTCACTCACGCTCCCCATGCGGTCCAGCCCATCGAGCTGCTCAGCGGTCAGGCGATAGAGATCGCCGACGCGGCGAACTACGCCGCGCTCAACGAGCTGCGCGAGGAGTTTCTCTCCGACGCCCTCGAGGTCGAGTGCACCGCGACCAACCGCGTAGCGCAGCGTCTCGAAGTTCTGCGCTGGGCAGGCGCGGTTCGGACAACGATGGCGCACTTCATCACGCACCACTCCAGTGCTGCATGACGGACAGCGCGTTGGCATGGTGAACTCAGGGAGCGGCGAGGTGCGGCGCTCCGCAAGCCCACGCACCACCTCAGGAATGACGTCGCCCGCCTTCTGCAGCACGACAATGTCTCCCACGCGCACATCCTTGCGGCGAATCTCATCAATGTTGTGCAGCGTGGCACGCCGCACCGTTGAGCCGGCCACCAAGATCGGCTCCATCTCTGCCACTGGTGTGAGGTAGCCAGTGCGGCCCACCTCCACGCTGATGCCAAGAAGGCGTGTCGTCACCTGCTCTGGAGGGAACTTGTAGGCGATCGCCCACTTTGGTGAGCGCGCGATATAGCCGAGCTGCTCCTGGTCGGCGACCGCATCAACCTTCAGTACTGCGCCGTCGGTCTCGTACTCCAGGGTGCGACGCTTCTCGACCCACTCGGCAAGAAACGAGGCTGCACTCGCGCCGCTCAATCCTGCACGAGCGTTCTGCTCGGTAGGGAGCCCAAGTTCGTGCAGGCGACGGAGCGCCGCACTCTGCGCGACTGGGGCTGGCTCCTCAAAGAGCTGATAGGCGAAGAACGAGAGGTTGCGCTTGGCCGTGATCGCAGCATCTTTCTGCCGGAGCGATCCAGCGGCGGAGTTGCGCGGATTGGCGTACAGAGGGAGATCTGCCGCGGCACGCTCCGCGTTTAGCGAGGCAAACGACGACTTCGGCATATAGATCTCACCGCGCACCTCACAGGTAGCCAGCTGCTTGAGCGTTGCGGGAATCGCCCGGATCGTGCGCACGTTCGCCGTGACATCTTCACCGGTGGTGCCGTCTCCGCGCGTTGCAGCACGTACAAGTGCGCCGCGCTCGTAGATGAGACTGATTGCGAGTCCATCAATCTTTAGCTCAGCAACGAGCTCGGGCTCGCGCCCGCCGAGCCCCTTCGCCGCGCTGGCAGCGAAGTCGGCGACCTCTTCGGGCGAGAAGGCGTTCGAGAGGCTCAACATGGGGCGCTCGTGGCGCACCTCGGTCAGCTTGACCGCCGGCTCCACTCGATCGTCGGCACGCGCCCCAACACGCTGCGATGGCGAGTCTGGGGTTACGAACTCGGGATGCGCCGCCTCAAGGGCGTTCAACTCAACGCGGAGCGCGTCGTACTCGGCGTCTGCGAGCGTTGGCGCATCCTCCACGTAGTAACGACGATCCGCCTCGGTAATGGCCGCAACCAGTTCGCGATAGCGTGCTGCTGGCCCAAGACCCTTGGCGCTCATCCCTGAACCTCCAGGTTGGCGATACTCGCCGCAAGCGTCTTCACGCCCGACCCGGCGAAGGCGATCGTGACCTCTTCATCGTGGCGGGTCAGCTTCGACGTGACAACGATCCCCTCGCCGAACGCGGCGTGTAGGACGCGGTCCCCATCACGGAAGTAGCGCTCACCTGGGATGCGCACCCGTGCTGGTGCCGCGGTGCGCGGCCGGAGTGGTGGGAGTACCGGCGTAGCAGCCGCCTGCGAAGGAGCACTTGCCGCACCACGACCCGTCGCTGCCCACGGGGGAATCCGACCAACCGGCTGCATCAGCTCTGGTGCCTCGCCAATGAACTCATCGTCGTCTGGCGCCTCATCGATCCCATCGGTGTCGGGCACTCGAAGAGAGCCAGAGCGTGCGCCTGCGCTGTAGGCGCGCCGCCGCGCCTCAAGGTCGCGCCCAGGGCGAAATGCGCCGCTCGGAGCCCCTGGTGTGCCGCTCCCCTCGCGCCATGCCTCACCACTCGCGAACCCAGCTCGCGCGGAGCGGAAACCACGACCAAATCGCGTCTCGCCATCGGCACGAGGGTCGTCGTCGTTCGCAACGTCGAGGAGCTCTTCTGGAATCTCCGCAAGGAAGCGTGATGGCGCACCGTCGCCATCACCCCAGCCGCGGCGGAGGGCGTACGAGAGGCTCAAGCGACGCTTGGCGCGTGTAATGCCGACGTAGCAGAGGCGACGCTCCTCCTCCATCTGGTCCTGGTCCATCAGTGCGCGGCTGTGTGGGAAAAGTCCTTCAGTTAGCCCTGAGATAAAGACCGTTGGCCACTCGAGACCCTTCGCGGCGTGCAGGGTGATTAACGTCACTCGCTCCGCATCCCCATCAAACGCATCTTGATCGGCAACCAGCGCCGTCTCTTCAACAAAACGATCAAGTGCGTCGAGTGGTGCAAGTTCCATGAATCGCCCAGAGATGCCTCGGAGCTCCAAGAGGTTGGCCCAACGCTCCTCTCCCTCCACCCCCTCCGATGCGAGATGCGCACGTAACCCAGACTCCGAATAGACCCCGTCAAGCAGCTCAGGCAGCGTGACTGCAGCGATTCGATCCCGCAGTCGGCTAATGACATCAGCGATGCCAGCAAGGGAGTTCCGTGCGCGTGTGTTCACGCCCACAACTTCGCCTCGTCCAGCGGCGGCGATAACGTGCCCGAATGGGGTTCCATCTGGGGCAGTGGCACCTGGTGCCGCTGCGGCGCGAAGCAGTTCAATCGTCTTATCGCCGATGCCGCGAGGTGGCACGTTCAGAATGCGCTCGTACGAGATGCGGTCGGTGTCGCTGCGCAGTACGCGGAGCCAGGCGAGTGCATCCTTCACCTCGCGGCGCTGGTAGAAGCGTGTGCCACCGATCAACTGGTACGGAATGCTCGAGCGCAGAAGTGCCTCTTCAATCGCACGCGATTGCGCGTTGGTGCGATAGAGAATGGCAATGCCGTTCAGGCTGACCGGCTCTGGGGCATCGGCTCGACGACCGGTCACCGCAGCGGAAGCCTCTTCGATCCGGCGCACAATCCACGCTGCCTCATCTTCAGGATCAAAGGCGCCATAGACGGTGATCTGATCGCCACCCTCTAGCTCGGTCCAGAGCTTCTTCTTCTTGCGACCCTGGTTGTTTGAGACGACACCGTGCGCCGCATCGAGGATCGTTTGCGTGGAGCGATAGTTCTGCTCAAGCGGGACAACCTCGGCGGTTGGCCAGTCGCGCTCAAAGTCAAGAATGTTGCGAATGTCTGCACCGCGCCAGCTATAGATGGACTGGTCGTCATCGCCCACCACGCAGAGATTGCCATGCTTTGCGGCAAGCTCACGTACCCAGTTGTACTGGATGCGGTTCGTGTCCTGATACTCATCGACGTGCAGGTACTCCCACTTAGCGCGATAGCGATCCGCAACGGCCGGCGCCTCCTGCAGCAAGCGCAGCCCCTCAAGGAGGAGGTCGTCGAAGTCGAGTGCGTCGAGGCGCTTCAGCTCGGCCGCGTAGCGACGCGCAAATCGAGCGACGAGGCGCTCATGGTGGGTGATCGCACGGTCTTCCATCTGTTCTGCACTGAGGCCATCGTTCTTCGCGCGGCTGATCGCGCCAAGGATGAGGCTCGGCTTCGTCTCGCCAGTTGCGGGGAGGTCATCCTCTTTCAGGAACCCCTTGATCACGCGCGCCTGATCGTCGGCGTCGTAGATGGTGAAGCCCTTCGGCAGACCGATCGCCTCGCCGTCACGGCGCAGCATGCGGGCGCAGAGGCTGTGGAAGGTGCCCATCGCCACGTCGCGTGCCGACTCGCCGATCATCTCGTGCAGACGATCGCGCATCTCGGCGGCGGCCTTGTTGGTGAAGGTTACGGCAAGGATCTTCCACGGGGCGACCCCCTCATGCTGAATCAGCCAGGCGATGCGATGTGTGATCACCCGCGTCTTCCCTGAGCCTGCGCCAGCGAGGACCAGAAGTGGGCCCGCTGTGGTCGTGACCGCGCGGCGCTGGGCGTCGTTCAGAGGGGCGAGAATCCGCTCCTCAACGCTGCTGAGCGCGGCCCCTGTCAGCGGGGCATGACGCGGGAGGGAACGCTCCGCCGGCGACGGTTCACCTGTTGGATCGAGGGGGAGGTTCACCCCCATATTCTACCGCCCGCCACCCACCGCCCACGAAAAACGAAGAGGACCCTCGGCCCCGCCGAGAGTCCTCTTCACTAGGTGCGAGGTAGGTACTAGAAGTCCATCTCGCCGCCATGAGCGTGGCCACCTGGCGCACCAGACTCCTTCTTCTCTGGGATGTCGCTGACGACCGCCTCGGTCGTAAGCACCATCGCGGCAACTGATGCGGCGTTCTGCAGGGCAGATCGCGTCACCTTTGCGGCGTCGACGATCCCCTTCTCGAACATGTCGACCATCGTGTCGGTCGACGCGTCATAGCCGGTCCCCTTCTTCGCCTTCAGGATTGCCTCGATCACGACGTCGCCACGGGCGCCGGCGTTCTCTGCGATCTGACGGGCTGGAGCCTCGAGGGCGCGGCGGACGATGTCCACCCCGACCTGCTCGTCACCCTCAAGCTTGATCTTGTCGAGCGCACCGCGCGCCTGCAGCAGCGTGGTGCCACCACCGGCGACGATCCCCTCCTCGACGGCCGCGCGGGTCGTCGAGAGTGCATCCTCGATGCGGTGCTTCTTCTCCTTGAGCTCGACCTCGGTGGCTGCGCCAACCTTGATCACTGCAACGCCGCCCGAAAGCTTGGCGAGGCGCTCCTGGAGCTTCTCCTTGTCGTAGTCCGACGTCGTCTCCTCAACCTGCGCCTTGATCTGCGCCATGCGCGCCTTGATCTCAGCAGGCTTACCCGCACCATCAACGATGGTCGAGTTGTCCTTGGTTGCAACGACGCGTCGTGCAGTGCCAAGGTCCTCGGCGGTCACACTGTCGAGCTTGCGGCCAACCTCTTCCGAGATCACCGTTCCGCCGGTCAGCACCGCGATGTCGCGGAGCATCTCCTTGCGTCGGTCGCCGAAGCCTGGCGCCTTCACCGCAAGCACCTGTACGGTGCCGCGGATCTTGTTCACCACGAGCGTGGCAAGGGCCTCACCGTCAACATCCTCAGCGATGATCAGAAGTGGTCGACCGGTGCCGACCGCCTTCTCGAGCGCTGGGAGTGCATCGGCAACGGCCGAAATCTTCTTGTCGGTGATGAGGATCGCTGGGTTGTCCAGCTGTGCCTCCATGCGATCCGAGTTGGTCACGAAGTAGGCCGAAATGTACCCGCGGTCGAACTGCATCCCCTCGGTGTACTCCTTGTCGAGTCCGAGTGACTGCCCCTCTTCTACGGTGATCACGCCGTCCTTACCGACCTTCTCCATCACTTCAGCGATCAACTCGCCGACGCTTGGATCAGCGGCAGAGATTGAGGCGACGGCAGCGATCTGCTCGCGTGTCTCAACCTTGCGGGACTGCGCCTTGATCTCGGCGACAACGGCGGCGACCGCCTTGTCGAGGCCGCGCTTGATCACCATTGGGTTTGCACCAGCGGCAACGTTGCGGAGGCCCTCAGTAACCAGCGCCTGGCCGAGCACAACGGCGGTCGTGGTGCCGTCACCGGCCACATCGTCGGTCTTTGTGGCAACTTCCTTCAGAAGCTGCGCACCCATGTTCTCAAAGTGATCTTCCAACTCAATATCACGAGCAATCGTGACGCCGTCGTTGGTGATCGTTGGGGCGCCGAACTTCTTATCGAGCACCACGTTGCGACCCTTTGGGCCAATCGTCACCTTTACGGTGTCGGCGAGCTTGTCAATGCCGCGCTTGAGTGCACGACGTGCCGCCTCATCAAATACGACCTGCTTTGCCATTTGGTGTTTCCTCCTCTATCTGCGTTGGGTTTCTATGTTGTTTGCTGGGCTACTCGACGACGGCCAGGATGTCCTTGGCGCCAACGATGAGGAACTCATCGCCATCGATCTTGAATTCGGTGCCGGCGTACTTGGCGTGCAGGACGCGATCGCCCACCTTCACGTCAATCGGCTCACGCTTCCCGTCATCAAGAATGCGGCCTGGTCCAACGGCGACGACTTCGCCCTCTTGTGGCTTCTCCTGCGCCGTGTCGGGCAGGATGATGCCGCTGGCGGTCTTCTCATCGCGCGGGACTGGCTTGACGACGACTCGGTCGCCGAGGGGACGGAGTGCTGCCTTCTTGGCCATTGGTAGAACCTCCTTGTGGGCGGAAAGGCCGCCCCTGAACACTTGTGCCTACGCGGTGAGGCACGTGCTCCGATGTTAGCACTCGAGCGCTTAGAGTGCCAACTCCAAGCGTGGTGGTCGGCCTTCTCCGCGCGGAAAGATGCGGTCGAAGTTCTCGGCGACGGCGCGGGCGAGTGGCTCGATCGCCTCGCCACGACGCTCCGCGATCCACGCCAGGGTCAGGGCAACATTCGCCGGCTCGTTGCGGCGCGGGTCTGGTGCCCCTGGCATCGTGAGCCACGGCGCGTCGGTTTCGGTCAGCAGGCGATCGCGCGGGATCAGCGTGACCCACTCCCCCGTCGCCGACTCCTCGGGTCGGAAGGCGAGTCCAGAGATGGAGATGGCCCCGCCGAGCGCGAGTGCCTCCTCTACATAGGCGGCGCTCCCTGAGGCGCTGTGCAAGATGAATGGGACTCGACCGCCGAACGCCTTCGCACCACCAGGGGCGCCGATCGCTGAGCCCCTAAGCGTTGCAAGCAGTTGGCGTTGTGACTCATCGCCATCACCCAGCGAGCGGCAGTGCAGGATCAGCGGTTTGCCGAGTGCGGCAGCAACCTCAATATGCGCCTCAAGGTTTTCGATCTGGTCCGCGGGCGGCGCGAAGTCACGCTTCGTGTCGAGACCTGTCTCACCAATGGCCACCACACGCGGGTCGACCGCGCGCGCCAGCAGCGCATCGCGTCCGGGAGCATCAGTCACGGCCGTATAGGGGTGAATGCCAATCGCGAGATCGGCCCACGGCAGATCTGGTGCGATGCGGAAGGCGCCTTCGGAGCTCTCGATGCCGTACGACGGAATGAGGAGTCGGACCATCCCCGCGTCGCGTGCGCGCTGCGCGACCTGCTGGTAGTCGTCGTTGAAGCGATCGGCCTGCAGGTGCCCGTGTGCGTCAGTCAGCAGCAGCATCGAGCGCATCCGCCTCTAGTCGTGGGAAGAGCGGCTCTGGCGCTCCGAGTGGCCCAGCCGCGCCGAGTGCCCCCCATGCGCCGATCTCGTCGAGCGACGGACCGTTGTGACCGTTTGCGTCGTATGGCCAGGTGCGACCGAGCAGCGTCCAGATTTTCGCCGAGATCGCTGGCATTGCCGGCCCCGCATAGAGCGAGATCAGTCGACACGACTCAAGCAGGTCACCGAGCACACCGCGCAGCTTCTCCTCAGCGGCGGCATCACCAAGCTTCGCCGCCTTGGCGAGCTCCCACGGCTTTTCGGTATCAACAAACTTATTTGCCATACCGACGAAGCCCCAGAGCGCACCGAGCCAGTTGTGGAGTTCATTGCGCTCCAGGGCCGCGATTGCCTCGCGTCGCGTCTCCTCCCACGCGGCGCCGAGGGTCGATGCGGCAGCCGCCCGTGGGGGCGGACCGTCAGGGAAGGCTCGGCTCGCCAACGTTGTCGCACGGTTCACTAAGTTGCCGAAGTCATTGGCGAGTTCAGAGTTGTAGCGCCGAATGATGGAGTCCCAGCTCACGTCGCCATCACGATCAAAGGGCACCTCGCGCAGTGCCACGAAGCGTGCCCCGTCGGCGCCCAGTGCAGCAACCGCATCATCTGGGTCGAGGAAGTTGCCGCGACTCTTGCTCATGCGCTCCCCGCTCGAGAGGAGCCACCCGTGCACCCAGATCTTCTCCGGCGCTTCAAGCCCCGCGCTCCACAACATCGCTGGCCAGAAGACAGAGTGGAATCGATTGATGTCCTTGCCGATGATGTGCAAGTCGGCCGGCCACCATGGCGCGCCAGCAGCATCGGCAGGGAAGCCTGCGCCAGTGAGGTAGTTGATCAGCGCGTCGTACCAGACGTAGATGGTGCCGGCCTTCGGATCACCTTCTCCCGTTGCGGTGAGCGCGCTGCTGCCATCTTCGCGGATTGGGAACGGGATCCCCCACGTCGCCCCTTCGCGGCTAATCGAGAAATCCTCCAGCCCCTGGCGCACGAATCCGAGCATCTCGTTCCGTCGATACTCAGGCTGCACGGGCGATGGCTCCTGCGTCAGCCAGGCCTCAAGGCGTTCCTGATAGGCGCTGAGCTTGAAGAACCAGTTGCGCTCGGTGAGCCACTGCAGCGGAATACCGGGATGATTCGGGCAGACAGTCTTGTCGCCCTCCTTCACGACGTCGTCGGCGTTCCGGAACCCTTCGTTCGGGCAGTACCAGCCTTCGTAGCTGCCGACGTAGATGTCGCCCGCGGCAAATGAACGTCGAACCATCTCCTGTGCCGCGAGGGTGTGGTCAGCATCGGTAGTACGAATGAATCGGTCCGGGCTAATCAGCAACTTCGCCTCGCTCGCCTGAAAGAGTGCGACCTTGGCGTCAACGAAGGCCTTGGGGCTCATCCCCTCCTCTGCAGCGCGAGCGGCGATGTTGACCGAGTACTCGTCCGTGCCGGTGAGGAAGCGGACCTCATCCCCGCGCATGCGGCGCCAACGGGCGATGGCATCGGCGCCGATCACCTCATAGAGCGTGTGCAGGCCAGGCTTGTTATTGGCATACGCGATGGCCGTTGTTAGGTAGTACCGCATCGTGGGCGATTGTCGCAGAAGAGCGCGGCCCCAGCGCAATACGCCCGCAGTATCCGCACCGTGGGAGGGTGCTGAAGCAGGTGTACGGCTCCTGCGGGTCACGTGACCCGGGCCGCCGCCGCATCAGGAGGCGCAATGAACAAGGTCATGCTCGCCGGCAGGATCACCAAGCCCGTCGAGTTGAAATCACTCCCCTCAGGCTCAAAGGTCGCCGTTGGGAGTGTCGCAACCCACGACTTCCGTGGCGGCGAGGAGCGAACGGAGTTTCATCGGCTCGTCTTCTGGGAGAAGCTCGCGGAGATTGCCGCCGCCCATCTGCAGGCTGGCTCGCTCGTCAGCATCGATGGGCGCCTAAAGACCCACGAGTGGGAGAGTGAAGGGTCGCGTCGCTGGATGACCGAAGTGATCGTGAATCGCCTGGAGTTCCTCGGGCCAAAGCCGCAATCTGGTGATCCGGTGGCGCAAGGCTCGGAGCCAACCGATCTTGGTGAGGCCGAGTACGGCGAGGAGATCGCGCCGGTTCGCGCCTAGATCTCGGGGTCGATGCCCTCTGGTTCCGCGCCGTCATGGGCGAGGTTCCAGAGGCGTCGACGCTCCAGCCCCCAGAGGGAAGCGATGCGTCGAATCGCCGTGCTGCGCAACTCACCCGCTGCTACAGCACGCACCACAAGTGCTCGGGCTGCCGCATAGGGGCCTTCGGGATCGTCGGTGCTCGGCAGATCTGCTCCCTCCTGCGCGCCAACAACGATAACGAACTCCCCGCGCGCATCGATCTCTCCCGCGCTCACCGCTGCTGCGAGTTCACCGAGGGTGCCGCGGCGAATCTCTTCATGTAATTTCGTGAGCTCGCGACAGAGAGCGCCCGTTCGATCATCGCCACAAGCACGTGCAAGATCGGT
>JBAXWE010000031.1:0-12157 GCA_037128565.1 bacterium | reverse complement strand
CCCCCCACTTCTTGGTGAGTGACGGGGCCATTGGCGCAGCGATGAATGAGCCAAGCGCGAGTGGCACGAAGCAGAGGCCAGTCTCAAAGGCGCTGTACCGCTGCACCGCCGCGAGGAAGAGTGGGATTGCAAAGAGCACGCCGAACTCACCGAGCGAAACGATGGAGCCCGCGATGTTGCCGTAGCGGAACGTTGGAATGTCAAAGAGGGTGAAGTCAATGAGCACCGTCTTCTTTGCGCGAAGTCGCGAGCGCTCGTAGAGCGCAAATAGCGCGAGTGAGAACGCGCCAAGTGCAAGCGCCACTGGCACCACTGACACGGTGGCGATTGGCCACCACGCCCATGCCGCGTCACTACTAAACGACGTGGACGGCGCCCACCAGCCGTAGGTGTATCCCTCAATTAGGCCGAAGACAATCCCGGCGAGTCCAAGAGTGATCAGGACGACGCCACCAATGTCAAAGCCCTTGCTCTTCTGCTCGGTGCGCGTTTCAGCAACCGTAAGAAGCGTGCCAACAATCGCAACGATCGCAATCGGAAGATTCACACCGAACGCCCAGCGCCACGATGCGTTGGTCGTGAGCCAGCCGCCAATGACCGGGCCGAGTGCGGCCATGCCGCCAATGACGGAGCCGTAGATGGCAAACGCGATGGCGCGATCCTTGCCGCGGAAGGTGGAGTTCACAATGCTCTGTGTTGATGGCGCCATCGCCGCGCCGCCGAGGCCCTGCAGAAGTCGCGCGCCAATCAGCAGCTCGCCGGTTGGTGCCAGTGCGGCAAGCAGAGAAGCGCTAGCGAACACGGTGGTGCCGGCGATGTAGAGCCGTCGCTGGCCAACAATGTCGCCAATGCGACTGAGGGTAATGAGCGCCGCAGCGAAGACGAGTGCGTAGCTGCTGTTCACCCACTCAGCGGCGCTCGGGGTGATCTTCAGGTCGGTGATGATGCGTGGGATGGCGACGTTGACGATGGAGGTGTCGACGATGATCATCGCCAGCCCCAGTGCGAGGCAGGCGAGTCCGATCCAACGCGTTGCTGCTGATGCCATGCGCGGAGTCTAGGTGAGGAGCGTCACCGCAGCAAGACGCACGGTGAAGCGTGCGGGGAGACGCCCCACGATCTCGCCGTCGGCCTCAATCTCTACGGCGCGCGCATCTGGGCCACCTGCAGGTGCGGCGAAGACGTCGGCTCCCTGGGAGACGGTCACCTTCGGGTGCGCGTAGTGCGTTCCCTTATAAACGAGTGGCAGGCTGACCACGAAGTCGCTGCGGGCGATATCGCCGAAGCGCACGACCTCAAAGCGGCCGTCGTCAATCCGCGCTGTCGGCGCAACGTGCATGCCGCCGCCGAACCAGGCGCCATTCGCGATCGCCATCGCGGCGACCGGTCCACTCTCTGGCGCGTGCGTGTCCACGCGCGCCTCCACGAGATCGGGGGCGTAGCTCAGGCCCGCGCGTACGGTGGCAAGACCAAAGGCCAAGGCGCCCGCATGGCGCTTCAACTGTGGGTACTCCTCAAGGGCGTGAGCGATTCGCGCGGTAACGCCGAATGAGGCGATGTTCAGGAAGAGGCGAATGCCCCCGTCACTGAGCTCAATCTGGCCAATATCAATGGTGCGAGCGGTAGCACCGTGCGCCAAGTGGTGAGCAGCCTCAAGGGGCTTACGCGAGATGCCAATCGTGCGTGCAAAGTCGCGCCCCGTTCCTGCGGGGATCAGGCCCAGTTGTACGTTCGCAACGCTGCCGTCGGATTGGCGTAGGCCGTTGAGTGCCTGACTCGCGGTACCGTCACCACCAAGGACGGCAATCCGTGTCACGCCGCTCGCCACCGCCTCGCGCACGATGCGCTCCGCTGGGCGATCCTCACCGGCGCGTGTGACGGCAATCTCGAACTCACCCCACGGCTTCAGCTCTTCGAGCACACGGGAGAGGACGCGCCCGGCGCGGCCAGCACCCGCAGCGGGATTCACCACGAGCAGCGTTCGCTCGCCGCCCATGCGCTACCTTGCCACCAAGAAGCCGCGACCGATGGGATCGTTTGCATCCAGCACAAAACGCGCGCTGCCAGTCATGTGCGCCGAACCGCGCACCTCGGGAATCACCGCGTCGCGTCCCGCCCACGTTTCGGTGCGCGCCACACGTCCGCGGAACACTGATTCACGACCGAGGATTGATTCAATCGCAATCTCTTCGCCCGTTGCAACCGCACCCCGCGCATGCAACACCGCAAGTCGCGCCGACACACCTGAGCCCGTTGGTGAACGATCGACTTCGCCCTCGGCGAAGAGGCAGAGATTGCGTGAGTGATGGGCAGGATCTTCAGGCGGCCCCGAGATGATCGTGCCGTAGAGGAACGAGAGGTCGTCCTCTTCGGGGTGGGCAACACCGAGTGCAGTTGCAAGTGCGCCACCCGTGCGTAGCGCGGCGCGACCGGCGTTGGTGATGGCGCGCCCTGCGGCCGCGAGGCTTGCTGCGTTCTCGGCGCGCATCTCAATGCCAAGCTGCGCCGCTTCGATGAGTGCATAGAATGCGCCGCCGTAACCAACGTCAACGGTGAGCCTTCCGTAGCCCGGAACGTCGATCGAAACGTCGAGCGCCGCAGCGAACGACGGCACATTCTCGAAGGTCACCTCGTGCACGCGTGGAGTGCGCCCAGATGCGTGCGCCGCAGCGAGCTCACGATCGTGCACATGCGCAACGGCGCGCACCAAGCCGCACGGTGCATCAATACCAATCGGTGTTGCTACACCAGTTGCTTCAATCGCGCCGCTCTCAACCAGCGCCGTCGCGAGTGCAATGGTGCCGTGGCCACACATGGTGGAGTAGCCCTCGTTGTGCATGAAGAGCACACCGACCTGCGCCTCATCGTGATCGGGTGGCACGAGAATGCCGCCGTACATATCGGCGTGGCCGCGCGGCTCCCACATCAACATCTTGCGCAGATGGTCGTGCTGCTGCAGCGCAGACCGTCGTCGCTCAAGAATGTTCGAGCCGGCGAGTTCTGGATAGCCGCGCACGATGATGCGGAAGGGTTCGCCTGCCGTGTGATAGTCGAGCACCTCAATGGCGGCACCCGCTGCGGCGGGCGGTGCGTCGACGCGCAGGCGCGGCACTGGTCGACTCATCGCGCGAGCAGTGTTCCCACGTTCTGCTTTTCGGCGAGATCAAGGAGTAGCTCGGCATATGCCAGGTCGCAGGCGGAGATGCCGAGGTGATTCACGAGCGTTGTCACACGACCCGCGCTCTCAATGCGCGTGTCGCCAATCTGGGCGTCGGCGGCGGGCCAGCCACTTAGCTTCGGCGTGCGGCGTGTGTCGTCGTACTGCGCAGCGCTGTCGGTGATCACCCGAATGGGACTGCGCGCAGCCAGGGCGGCAATTACGCCAGCGCTGATCGTTGCCGCGTAATCAATCACGAGCAGCGTTGCGCCAGGCTCAATCAACTTGACGTCGATCGGGCGTGGCGGCGTATCAAAGGCGGCGGCTGTCACGATGATGTCGGCGCCGCGAATGGCGTCGTTCACCGACTCGGCGACGCGATCACCTGCGCGCAACGGGAGTTCGGCGGCCGCGCGGCGTGAGTAGAAGGCAACGGTGATGGCTGGGTGGAGCGCGGCGAGCACGGCGCGGTGCGTGGCGGCTTGGAGTCCGCCGCCGATGATTGCCCCCTTATACGGGGCGCCCTCTGCTGAGGCGGCCGTGCTTGGTGGAGCAATACGCAGGCCAGCCCCCGAGACGGCGGCGGTTCGTGCGGCGGTCAGCTCGCCGGCGGCAACAATGCCGCGCAGGCCGCCCGCCTTCGGGCGCTCCACGAGCACCACCCCACCGATGCCGGCGGCGCCTCCCCCGCTAATCCACTTCGCCCCTGCGACTCGACCTGAACCTAGATCGATGGCGGCGGGCATCGCATGAGCGAACGGGGCGCCAGCGCCCAGGTTGAGTGGCACCTTCGGCGGCTGATGAGCCGAGCCTGTTGCGACGGCACGGAGTGCCCCTTCGACGAGCCCGATCTGCACCTCTATAGAGGGGAGTAGCGCGAGCACATCGGCTTCGGTCAGGTAGCGAATCGGCGTTGCAGACATGAACGGCAGTGTATCCCCCAGTGCTACGCTTTAACCATGAAGTCCCGTCGCCGCTCTTTCCGACCAGTTTTCATCGTCGCGGCGCTCCTCGCCGCGCTACTTGCGCCCGCAAGTGCCGCCGGCACCTCCGTCAAGCAGGTTGCCCTCACCTTTGATGATGGTGACAGCGAGCTGCACATTCGCCAGGCGGTTGCGATCTCCGTGGCCACCCACACGCCGATCACCTTCTTTCCAACTGGTAAGTCGCTCAATAGGTTCCCGAATCTGTGGAAGGCCATAGGCGAGGCGGGAATTCCCATTGCGAACCACACTGCACATCACTACACGCTAACGAAACTTTCCATCACGGGTTCCAAAAGTGTCACCTCTGAGCTAGGTGGGTGGATAGCGAGCGCGGAGAAGTGGAAAATTCCATATGTGAAGTACTGGCGACCACCCTTTGGCTCGTGGAACGCCGATGTGAAGCGCGTTGCGAATTCGCTGAACCTCACCCTCGCGATGTGGACGAATACTTTTGCTGACACTGCGCCAATTTGCAAGAACCGCACCATCGTTGCTTACAACAAGGCGACGGCGGGAACGGGCGCAAAAGTGGTCGTGCTTGGTCATGTAAATCCATACACCGCCCAAACGGTGAAGCTGCTCGCGGCAGTCATCACGAACTACGCCGGTCGCGGCTATCAGTTCGTGACCATTCCAGAGATGGTGACGGGCCGACCGAACAGCATTGATTGGGTGAAGGCCAAAGCAGCCATAAGTGCGCCCGCGAAGGCCGGAGGGGCGTGGGTGCCGACGAACGTCCCAACGCCGATCGACCAGACAAACACCAAGTACACCTTCGCCCAAGCGAATGGCATCACCTGCCACTAAGCGGTTACCAGCGCAGTCGTTCGGCCAACTGAATGACATTCCCTTCGGGGTCGACCGCGTCGCAGTAATTCACGTTGCCGTACGTTGCAACAGTGCTTGCGTCGTACACGCGGCCGCCAAGGTTCGCAACGGCTGTTCGTGCTGCGTCGATTGAGGCCACGAAGTAGACCGGCTTCATCGCCGCATCTTCGCGCGGCGCGTACGTTGGAGCTGCTGCAGATCCCGTGATCTTGTGCAGCATGACCTCGCTCGCATCAGAGCTCACGCGCACGAACGAATCAGACTGGTCATACAAATCGGCGCTGAGTAGTGCGGCATAAAAGGTAGAGCTGCGGGTGAGGTCATCGACGAAGAGTACGGTCGTGCTCATGCGCTAAACGTTAAACCTGAACTCCACAACGTCACCATCGCGCATCACGTACTCCTTCCCCTCCATGCGCACCTTGCCGGCGGCCTTGGCGGCAACCATCGAGCCGTTGCTCACGAGGTCATCGAACGAGACGATTTCGGCCTTGATGAAGCCGCGCTGGAAGTCGGTGTGAATGACGCCGGCCGCCTGTGGTGCGGTCCAGCCCTGGCGAATCGTCCAGGCGCGCGCCTCCTTTGGTCCGGCGGTGAGGTAGGTCTGCAGGCCGAGGTTCTTGAAGCCAATGCGCGCCAACTGGTCGAGTCCCGACTCGGTCTGGCCCATTGAAGCGAGCAGTTCGGCCGCTTCGGCGGGGGCGAGGTCGACGAGCTCCGATTCCACCTTGGCGTCAAGGAAGACCGCCTCGGCCGGCGCTACGAGCGCAGCGAGTTCGGCGCGACGCGCGGCGCTCACAAGGATCGCCTCGTCCACATTGAACACATAGATGATCGGCTTGGCGGTGAGGAGGCCGAGCTCCTTTAGAAGGGTCAGGTCAACCTTGGTCGAGGAGAGCGGCTCGCCGCGGTTGAGGGCGGCAATGGCGGCGTCGACGATGTCGAGCACCTCGGCGTCGAGCTTCTTCCCCTTCACCTCTTTCTCATAGCGGGAGCGCGATTTCTCGAGGGTTTCGAGGTCGGCGAAGATCAGCTCGGTGTTGATGGTGCCGATGTCGCTTTTGGCGTCGACCTTGCCGTCGACGTGAATGATGTCCTCGTCGGCGAAGGCGCGCACCACCTGGGCGATCGCGTCAGCCTCGCGGATGTGCGAGAGAAACTTGTTGCCGAGCCCCTCGCCGGTTGAGGCGCCGCGCACGATGCCGGCAATGTCCACGAACGAGACGGGGGCGGCGAGGATCTTCTCGGAGCCGAAGATCTCAGCGAGCTTGGTGAGGCGTGGGTCGGGCAGGTTCACCACGCCAACGTTCGGCTCGATCGTGGCGAACGGGTAGTTCGCGGCCAGTACGTTGTTCTTGGTAAGGGCGTTGAAGAGCGTCGACTTACCGACGTTCGGGAGCCCAACAATGCCAATCGTGAGTGCCATGCGTCGCAGTATAGAGGCGACCTATTGAGGGGGTACGATGCGGACATGAGCAGTCATCGCATTAAGCCAGGTAGGGCACCAAAGCTGCACAAGATCGACACGACCGCGACCCTCGACTGGTCGAAGGGGCGCGAGGCCGGCGAGGCACGTGCCCTTGAACTCAATAAGGAGCTCGAGGCGCTGCAAGAACTGCTCTACGCGGAGAGTAAGCAGCGAGTGCTGGTGGTGCTGCAGGCGATGGACACCGGCGGCAAAGATGGCGTAATCCGCCAAGTTTTCGAGGGCGTCAATCCTATTGGTGTGCGCGTCGCGAGCTTTAAGCAGCCGAGCACCCTTGAGCTCTCCCACAATTATCTGTGGCGCTACTTCGCGCAACTGCCGAAGCGCGGCGAGATCGTGATCTTCAACCGCTCACACTACGAGAGCGTGCTTGTTGAGCGTGTGCATGAACTGGTTCCAAAGAAGACGTGGAAGCGTCGGTTTAATCACATCGCCGACATGGAACAAGCGCTTGTTGATGAGGGGACGACCATCATCAAGTTCTTCTTGCACATCTCTAAGGCCGAACAGAAGCTGCGGCTCCAGGCCCGCCTCGACGATATAGCGAAGCTCTGGAAGTTTGCGGTTGGCGACATCGCCGAACGAGAACACTGGGGCGACTACATGGAGGCGTATGGGGAGGCGATTGAGCGGACTAGCACCGACGAGGCGCCGTGGTACGTGATCCCTGCTGATAAGAAGTGGTATCGAGATCTGGTGATTTCGCAGATCATCGTTGACACTCTCAAGGGATTGAACATGTCGTACCCGCAGCCTGCGAGCGGTCTTGAATCGATCGTAATTCCCGACTAGCTGCCTGCGAACTACTTGCCGAAGTTGGTGTTCTTCACTAAATCTCCATCGCGTGTGAAGGTGCTCCACACGCCAACCTGACGGCCACGATCGAAGCTTCCGGAGCGCATGAGGCTGCCGTCGAGGCGAAAGAACTTCCAGGCTCCGTGCAGCTCGCCGCCGAGGCGTTGACCTTGTGCCTTCACCGTTCCGTCGCCGTACTTGATGATTTCGCGAACAGGCTTAGCGGCCGCCATCGTTACTTCGGCTCGAGCACCAGCGAGACGCTGTTAATGCACCAGCGCTGATCGGTAGGCACGTCGTACCCTTCACCCTCAAACACATGGCCCATGTGTGAGCCGCACTTCGCGCAGCGCACCTCGGTGCGAATGCGTGGGGCAAGAGATCGGTCTTCAATCAGTTCAACGGCATCCGACGAGGTTGGCGCGTAGAACGACGGCCAACCGCACCCGGAGTGGAACTTGTTCTCACTGCGGAAGAGTTCGTTGCCGCACGCCTTGCACTTGTAGACGCCCACCGTTTCGGTGTCGGTGTATTCGCCCACGAATGGCGCCTCGGTGTCGGCGCGGCGCAGCACCTCAAACGAGAGTTGGTCCAGGCGAGAGCGGAGCTCCTCCTCATCAATCTGAATTGGATAGGCGCCGCTGATCGTGATCTCGGGCCACGCGGCCGAAGGGAACGGGACGCCGGTCTGGCTGTGGCAGTCGTATCCCTTCGGGTTCTTTTCGAGGTAGCGCTGGTGGTACTCCTCGGCCGCCCAGAAGGTGACGCCGTCGGCAGAACGGACCTCGCTCACGATCGGACCATGCCCCGCGGCGGCCAAGGCCGCGCCGTAGAGCTTGAATCCGGATTCAATCGCCTCGCGCTGATTGTCGTTCGTGAAATACACGACGCTGCCGTACTGCGAGCCAATGTCGCCACCCTGGCGATTCAGCGACGTGGGGTCGTGCATGGTGAGGAACTCTTCAAGGAGTCGGCGGTAGGAGACCTTCTGGTTGTCGAAGACGACCTT
This sequence comes from bacterium, assembly GCA_037128565.1. GTDB lineage: Bacteria > Chloroflexota > Limnocylindria > Limnocylindrales > Limnocylindraceae > Limnocylindrus. The sequence goes on along the minus strand of JBAXWE010000031.1, from coordinate 3,896 downwards.
CACCATCTCGGCGTGGCCGGTGCTGCCGGTACAGACCTGCTCGTAGGTGGGTGACTCGGCGTGGCCACCCATGTAGCCCACGGCTGTTTCGGTGACACCGGGCATCTGCCAGAAGCGGCGCTCAGCCCCCCAGAAGCAGCCGGTGGCGAAGTAGGCAGTTTCAATCATGGGCATAGTGTGCCACGACCGAAACTAGTAGCGCAGCCCCTCCAGGCTAATGATGCTCGCGTTCCAGCCATCTCTGCACTGACCAGCCCAGGTGAATTCGAACGCGGTGCGATCCTGAGTTCCGACACCGACGAGGTGGAGATATCCGTCGTTACCCTGTGCGTAATCAATCAGGTAACTGCTCCCCTGCTGATACACACTTGAGCAAATAATTGACTTGATGGATTCGTTATGCTTGAAGTTCCAGACCTCCGTGGCGGTCTTGGCCACAAGATCGATCGAATACTTTCGTGGTGCACTGTAGGTGTGGTCATCACCCGCTGGTATCTGGTTGTAGCTGTGCTCGCCGTTATCAAACAACATCAGGTTGCCGTCAGGGGTAATCGAGACGGCGTGGTGGCCAATTGGCGCAATACTGCCAGGAGACATCGTGAGGGCGTAGGCGCGAAGCGACGGATAGGTCGCCCACGCCTTGCTCAGATCTCCAAGAATCCACTTGATCTGCTTGTCGGAATAACCGATGCCGATCACAAAGTCTTCTCGGCCGGAGACCACCAGTGTGTCTGTCGCGGCCCAATAGGTCGCAGCGTTGTTGTGGAACCAGTCCGCACCGTCGCGCACAAATGCATCAGGAGTATCGCCCGCTGCACTCATCGCCTCACGAACTATCTGCGTAATGTTCCAGCGGTCCAAGATCACGCCGCTCTTGTTCACCTCGAAGATCGTGGACTCAACGTGTGTTGCCCCATCGACGTTGAGATTTACCTCAAGTAGCAAGCCGTTCTTCCCCTTGTCGTAGTTATGGTGCAAGCCCCACACGCCTTCGCTGGCGTAATCGGCAACTTCGGTGACGGCGCCCGTCATATCCATGCGGAAGAGCTTGGACCCACCGTTCCAGCCCTCTCCGTTATCGAGATAGATTGACCCATCCCAGAAATAAGCGCCCTGGGAGTTCATGCCTGGACGACCGGCCCAGCGAATGTTGCCGTCAATGTCAAGAATCACTGGGCCAAGGCCGTTTTGCACATGCTTGACGAGCATGTAGCTGTAGTCAAGCGGAATACTCTTATTGCGTGGCGTCACATTGACGCGTGTGGCAGCGCTGAAAAATCTGGTGTAAGCGGCAGTTCGCAGTCGCACAGTGATGGTGATCGCCCTGCGATGTATCTGCTTCACCGTAATGCGCACCGTGTTGTTGTAACCGGGGTAGAGGCCAAAGATCGGAATCGTGGCCTGCTTTACACGAGAACCAAGTTTGCGCTGCGCCACCAGATAGGCCTTGGAATAGGTGACGCTAATGGCCTTGGCGGTGCTTCCCGACTTCGGCAGAATCGTGAAGGTGATGTACTGCAGGAGTGACGAGGGAACTCCGCGCAGCACCACTTGCCCAACAAATTGGCTCGAGACCGTAGCGCTGCGAACGGAAGGCCCTGAGGCGGCTTGGGCAAGCGACGGCGTACCAAGCGCCGAGATGGCGAGCGCCAGTGATACGGCAAATGCAGCGAGTACGTGCTTGGCGACCATACCGACAAGTTTAGCGGCGCTCCGCTGGCAGGTCATTAACCGCAACTTCGCGGATCTTCAGGTTCAGCTTGAACCCAGAAGCAACACCGCCGCCATCCGTAGGAGGGGTATTCAAGTGTTCTAGGGCTAGGCGCGCCTCGCCTCACACGCGCGAACACGTAGCCCAGCGCCCACGACCGCCGTAAGTGCGGCAAGCAGCACGAACGCGGTACTCCAGCTCGAACCGTCGCGGTCGGTTGATGGCATGACCCAGTTTGGCTCGTCGAGATACGCGAATTCCATTCCTGTTTCGTCGGTATATGTCGTCATAAAGAGCCGGCTGCCTAGTGGGATGAGCGGTTCTGCGCACATGCATCCAACAAAACCATTGGTCCCTGGAAGCGCCGTAGTTTCAGTGACGCCTTCGTTATTGACGCGCCAAAATTGTCCGACACTCGTGGCGTCGTTGGCAACGAAATAGAGATAATCGCCCATGGCGGTGAAGGCGTACGGGGCGGAGCCGTCGGCGCCACCATTCGCGACGTTGATGTTTTGGACCATGGTGGTGTGCGCCGCGACACCATCGGTGCGCCAGAGCTCCGCTCCATGGGTGCCATCGTCGGCGCTGAAGTAGAGGTAGCCACCGAAGGCAGTGAAGCTGTTTGGGCTCGAGCTGGCGCCCGGGCGGCCGACCGGCTGAAGTAGTTGATTAATGTCGTTCACCTGCACCGTACCGGCGAGCGTGCCGTTCGTGCGCCAGAGCTCGGTACCGTTCGTGACGGTATACGCCTGAAAGTAGATGGCGCCATGAAACGCGGTCATGCCGAGCGGATACGAATCACCGCCCGTATTAATGTCTTTGACCATCTGGGTATTCGCTGCCGTGCCGTCAGTGCGCCACAGTTCCCGACCGTGACCGCCCGACACGTCGTCAGCAGAGAAATACAGGTAGTTGCCAAGGGCGGTGAAGTAGCTTGGATCTGACGAGTCGGGCTCTGCCGGCTCATCTGCAATGTTCTTAACCATCTCCGTTGTTATGCCGTTCGTGCGCCACAGTTCATTGCCATGCGCGCCATCGTTCGCTGCGAAGTAGAGGTAGCCGCCAAGGGCGGTAAAGCCAGTCGGAAACGAGTCACCTGTGCCGAGTTGAATGTCTCGCACCATCTGCGTGTCGGTGCCATTCGTGCGCCAGAGCTCCAGGCCATGGCCGCCAGCCCCGTCACTCGCGCGGAAGTAGAGCCAGCCTCCTAGCGCTGTGAGCTCCGCTGGATCTGAGGCGTTCACGCCAACAAGCTCGATGGCGATATTCCGTACCAGCGCTGTCTCTACCCCGTTGGTGCGCCAGAGCTCGCGGCCATTCGTGCCGTCGTCGGCGGCAAAGTAGAGCCAGTCGCCGAGAGCGGCAAAGCTTCCCGGGTCAGAACCGTTTGGCCCCGGTTGGATTTCTTCCACAAGCTCAGTAGTTGTGCCGCTCGTGCGCCAAAGCTCAGCACCTGATGCGTCGGTGTAGGCGGCAAAGTAAAGCCAGTCACCGAGGCGGCCACTGGACCAGAGCGGGCTCGCGCCATTGACCCCTGGAAGAATCGTGTCGACCATCGTGATTGTCGGGAAGCCCGTGGCGCGCGCCGGAATCGCCGCCTGACCCTGGATCAGATGCTCTGGCGCGGAGTCAGACGAGGATTAGCTAGCCCCTTCTACCCGCGGTCCACAAAAAGATATCAGCGCATCAATTGCCTCAATTCTCACTTCCCAGAGGTGTAGGTACACGAGAGTGTCTCGCAGTTTATGGCGGCTAGCGTACGGGTGGTTGTACGCGTTTCCATGCGAGCCACCTCTACCAAAAATAGAGTCGGGCGTAGCGTCAACGGGACCAAATGTGCGCCAGGCCGCTGTGGTTGCCAACTGCTTTAGGGCTGTGTCAGAGACCACCCACTCGCCGCGCCAGAGCATCTGATCCAGGGTCAGGCGGCTGATTCCGGCAGCCAACGCCACCTGCTCCGCGCATTGCATCACCTCAAGGGCATCCTTCGGATCGCGAATGGTGGCGCCGTACTCCATAAGGAGGCGTGCCACCCACACGTCCGGCTTGATGGCATCGGCACCCGAGCGCATGCGCAGATACGCGTAGAGGGCAATGCCGATCCCCTTCACTCCCACATACGGATCGAGCTTCGGTGTGCGGCGCCACCATTCGCGATCCGAAGGATGCCCTTGAGGTGATGCAA